>JADGBV010000312.1 GCA_015231345.1 Planctomycetota bacterium | reverse complement strand
TCGCGAGGGTTTTCATGAGCTTCTATCCAGTGGGATGTTCTGTGAATTTTTTTCTTCTTTAAGCCCATTGAGTTATGCTGTAACCAGCGTTGATGATCACTATTCAACACAAAGATCCCCTCAAATTGACGATAGAAGGCACGTAATAATCTCCTGAATCTGGCTATTGCTGAAGGCTCTAAACTTGTATTCTGTTTTACATACTCCATCCAATCTGTATGCATGTAAAAATAGATTGGTACATGGAAGGCTTGCTTTATGAATAATGTTACAGCTCCCATGAGCATTTCTGTAGAACAGATGACTCGGTCATAACAATTTCTCGTAAAAAACTCATGAATCAATAAAAGGTTAGGGACTTTAAACTCATGTGCATCGTATCCAGGGATTGTGAATGTCCCTAAACTTGGTAGGACTTTAAGGTGCTCTTCTTCTTTGATCGTATTACTTATAACCATTATATCAATAGGTAAGTCACGTTTTTGGATTTCTCGTAGCATGACCTTGAGTGTCGTCGATATGCCGTTTTTATCTTCGTAAGTATCGGTCAACCATAGAGCTCGCTTAGGCGGGGTGATTGCACCAACCATTTTCGAGAAACGGTTTGTTACCCTACGATTGCTATTGAGTACGCGAGTGCTCGCTAGACTGGCACTCACCACCACAGTAGATACAAGTACGGGAAAAGATAATTTATCAAGAATATCCGATACATTAAAATGCCTTTCACTATTTGTTGTTGCCTGATCCACTGCAAATAAATTCCTTGCCTGGAGAGGCAGCTCTAATTCACGAATCACAGTCTCCAGGTTGGTGTTCTTGAGTTTTTCTCCCATGCCATTGCTGTGCCATTCTTTGATGCGAGAAATAATCAATTCATTCAAACTGTTAAATATAATAGAAGAAGTTGATTTTAAGGCGTTCATAAAATCATGAGGAGATTGTTGACGCGCTAGAGCTAGATTATCAATTTGGTTTATGCAGGGTCTATAATGTTTAGGCACTCGTAAATTCAGGAAGAAACCAGGGCGACGTCCTTGGAGGGAGTCATGAAATGCTTTCAAAAAGTGTCTGGTGTATTTATGTCTCTTCAGTTCCAGTAAACCATTGCCCGTAAGCCAACAGAAGAGCTTATCCTTTACCGTTCCTCTGTGGAGCATCAAGCGAACTAAACCAGGGTCTTTGATATTCATGACTACCTGGGAAAAGTAATCGAGCAGGCTAATACACAATTTTTCATGCTCTGAAACTGTGCCGTAAGGGAAAAGATTACCTTGGCGTAGGGCGTTAAGGACAATATCTGACTTCTTATGGTATTTTAGTTTATACTCCATGTCTTCATCGAAAATATATGAACCACAACTACCGGCAAAAACCCCTATGTGATCATCGGACCCTCCTGTTAAACATTTCAAGTAAGGAGTGCGGCTGAAGTTCTGTATGCGGATGCCATGTTTTTTGGCTAAAGATTCGATCTTATTAGGGTCGATGCCATTTATCCACTGACGTACAAGAAGGTTTTGTAAAACATCTCGCTGTCCATTTAAGGCTTCGAAGCGGTTGAATAGAACTATCATTTTTTCAAACATGGCCATGGGAGGCTTTTTTTTGCTATAATAATATAGTGGGTGTGGCACGACTGTAGGCAAGTTCATTTCCGTGGTATAAGCCAAGAATTGATAAATGTTCTTGCGGTATCGATTCAGTTTTTCCTCTTGGGAAGGAGTGAAACCATAAGTTAATATATGTAGATGAGTATCGTATTCAGGAAAGAAACAAGTGAATTCTGCTCCAGGCAGTACATCCTCGCCACGATCTAGTAAATCCCAACAAGAACGAGCATTATTATGATTTGTTATCGTATAGGCATCCACATGGTTGCTATTCAGGCATGTGATCAATTCGTTTGTTCTAATCCATGTTTCTGGTAATTTAAGCAGGCGCCCCCAAAGCTCATCAGGGTTATCGCTATTATAATCATGACAGTGCAAGTCGATTTTAAGTAACTTCTTGTTACTGTGTTTTTCTAGATCCTCTCTGAGGTATTGATCAAAGGTTTCCTTATTATCTTTCTTGTACTGTGTGAAATCAAACTTCATTATTGTTGCTCTAAACTCATAGCCAGTGTATCTGCTTGGGATTTCTCTGTGGGTAATTCCTTACCTGTTAAATGTCGGTAAACTTCTCCAGCAACCACTTCGCTGCCACACCGGTTGACCCCTTCCATTTTATCTTTAAATTGAGGCAATTTATTTAGAAACTCAGAAAATTCGGCTTGAAAGTTCTTCTTGTGACGGATGCAAGAGCCCATCTGCATTTTTTCTAAATAGTAGGTGTTTAAAAACTGCTCAAACTGGCCTTCGACATAAAAGGCGAAAACAGGTTTTTTGAAATAAATGGCCTCACCTAATAAATTATGTCCACCATTGGTGATAATCGCTTTGCTTGCCAGTAGGTCATCTTGAAAAGTCGTAGGGGAAATACGTTTATACTCAATATTATCACCATCCATACCGATTTTGTCAGAACCGTATACGATAAATTTCTCTTGACTGAAAAGCTTCAAGATGGGCATGATCCAGAAAAAGGTTGGGCATGAAAAATACACTAATACATGATTTTCGGCTAAACCACCTTTGTTGACCTTTTCCTTCATGGACCCTCGAATGCAAGCGGGCACAATTTTTACTCCGATTTTTTCTGCTGATTTTTTCAAAGGAGGGCTAAAAAAGGATACACTCAAAGCATTATTGAGGTTAGGAATGATGAGGCGAGAGCTGATAAAGGTTTTGAGAATATTTCCCCAATAACGAAGTGGTAGGTCGATTTTGGAGGTGAGCAAAACCACTTGGTGAGAAACTTGGATGACGGGAAGGCCTAGTTTTGCAGCTGCTCTAGGAACAAAGTACTCAAAATCACAAATAACAAAATCAGCTTTATATTCCTGTAGTTGCTCTTTGATGTTGGCGATAATCTGTTTCCGCTTCAGCCAACGGCTCCCACAATATTTAAGTGTATCGGGAATATGCACCCGGTCATTACGAAAAAGCAATTTCAAGCAGGGGATTTCGACTATGTCGTGTTCCGTTTCTCTAATGAGGCAGAAAGCATCACCTCCTCCAAAAAACTTCACTTCAGCAAAACGCTGCAGTTCAGCAGCAATGGACAAGGATTTTACCGCATGTCCACGACCTTCTCCAGCAACGGCATAGGCAATTTTGAAATAGGGCTCTCGCATGATAACATGATATTGAGCCTCTTAAGATGGAGGTTAGCTTTGTATTAGTTTTGTGCTAAACTACGTTTGGGCAGATACTTTAGTGCCCTAGCCTTTGCTCTTATTGCGTCCTTTTTTTTTATTCTTCTTTTCTTTTGGAGGCTTAGTCATGCCTTCTGGACGAGTTTTGTCGTAATCAAGAATTACTTGATTTAGTTTTTTGTAAATGGTATCTTCCTTTTCGCTCAGAGATTCCATATTTCTTTCTTCGACTTCAAAAGCTTCTGGGCTATAGTAGAGTTTACTGGCTTTGCCATCATTTCGTTTGACGATATAGTTTGCCGTTCTTGCCACAACAGTCCCTTTGCCCATTTGATTGTTGCGGTTGTACCAGATGTAAGCGTAAGGCTTATCTCTAGATCCTTCTCCCGTAAATGTCGGCCATAAGCTGACTCCATCAATGGCATTGGCTGGACGTTCAATGCCAGCAGCTTCACAAATAGTTGGGAAGAAATCGGAGAAGTCTACAAGTTCGGGGCTAACGATATTAGCCTTAACCTTGCCTGGCAGTCTTGCTATTAAAGGAACACGGTAGCCATTGTCATTCATGCTGCCTTTGCCGCCGGGAATCTCTTTGCCATTCATCATTGTCTTGACGGGTTTATCGGTGCCATTATCTCCAGTGAATATAATCAATGTATTATCTAATAGGCCTACTTCTTCCAGCTTTGTGCGGATACGCCCTATAAGTATATCCATATGTTTAACCATATTGACGAAGTACTTGGCGTCGCCTTTATAAGACTTGCTGCCAGGAGAAGCCGGGTCATAATCGGGAGTTCCTGGAGTCGGAATAAAAGGGCAATGAGTGAAAAGCATAGGGTAGTATACCATGAAGGGTTGATCTTTATTGTCATCAATAAAATTACAAATAAAATCAGTGCAAAGGTCGGGGCCAAACTCGCCATTTTTATACTCTTTGACCTTTCCGTTGTATTCTAGGATGGGGTTTTCGAAACGGCTATCAGCTCCAAGTCCTTTTTTGGCTCGAGGAAGGGATTGCTGCCAAAGGCATGATTCTTCAAATCCAAAATACTGAGGGCTATCGGATTCCGTTCCCAGTTGCCACTTGCCGGCAATCGCAGTGCGGTAACCCGCTTTCTTGAAGCTTTGCCCGAATGTTTTTTGCGAACGAGGTAAAGAACCAAAAGACTCATAGTTGCGAACATTGTACTGCCCGGTCATGATTTTTACTCGTGAAGGTGTGCAGATTGGGTTCGCATAACAATTGGTGAAACGCATCCCTTCTTTGGCCAATTTGTCTAAGTGTGGGGTTTTATAATCCTCGCAACCATTGGCACTTATGCACTCATAGCCAAGGTCATCAGCCATTATGAGAATAATGTTGGTTTTGGCTTGTCCGTATGCGAAGGTAGAGAAAAATGCCAATATTGCTAATAAGGTTATTTTTCCAGTTG
>JADGBV010000311.1 GCA_015231345.1 Planctomycetota bacterium | reverse complement strand
AACAAACGATCTATTGTTTCGTTCCTATGTGTTATGCTTACGGCTGGGGCCATAAATTGGGCTCAGGAAGATGACTTTTCAGATTTGACTTTATCTGACTCCCTCTTTGAAAACTCTCTAGCTGATTTAATGACCCTAGATGTCTATTCAGCTGGCAGGCACTTGCACTCTCAGCAAGATGTCGCTTCGGCGATTCACGTCATTACAAGCGAAGATATCAAAAGAAGTGGAGCAACCAATATCCCCGACACACTGAAAATGGTGCCGGGCCTCAATGTGGCTCAATCCAATAGCCATAAATGGGCTATCTCGGCTAGGGGGTTTCAGAGCTATCTGTCTGCAAAACTACTAGTTATGATAGATGGACGTACAATTTACTTGCCTTATGCCTCTGTGGTTGAATGGAAATTTCATGATATTGTCTTGGATGACATTGACCGCATTGAGGTGATTCTTGGCCCTGGAGCGAGTTTATGGGGAGCCAATGCTGTTAATGGAGTGATTAATATTTTAACCAAAAAAGCAGGTGAAAGTCAAGGTGGATATGTTTCTCTTGGCGCAGGAATTGAAGAAAGAGCATTTGGAGAAGTGCGTTATGGGGATAGAACATCTCTAGGGCATTACCGTATTTCTTCTAAATATGCTTACCGAGATGGAGGCGTGAGTGTGCGCAGGTATAACGCAGATTCTGATAATATGGGCGAAGATGCCCCTGGGGATTGGACCAATAAAAGAGTTTCTTTTCGCTTTGATGGTCATGAAAATAAAACGGGTGAATTGATGGTCCAAGGGGATTATTTTATGGTGGATGCTCATGAGTTGCAATATTCAGTCAACGAAGTTCCATCGCGCGTATGGGATAGAATCCCTATGGAATCGAAGTCTAAGGGAGGCTCGTTGTTGGCTTCCTGGGCAACAACACTTCAGAATTTGTCTGAATTAAAGGTGCAATTTTTCTATGATCATGTAAGAGGAGAAAGCATTAACGAGAATGCCAATCTAGATACTGTTGATTTTGAAATTCAGCACCATATAGAAACAAGTCATAATAATAGCTTAATCTATGGCTTAGGTTATCGTCATTCTTGGGATGAGTTAGAGTCTGTTCAAGTGAGGTATGAACCAGAGAAAAGTCGACAGCAAAAGTTAAATATGTTTGTGCAAGATGAATTCGTATTTGCTGAAAAGTTTATTCTTACAGCCGGGGCAAAAATAGAGCATCATGATGATGCTAATTGGGAATTTCAGCCAAATTTAAGATTGCTTTATAAATTAAAACCGAACCATCGTTTGTGGACTTCTGTTTCAAGGGCTGTTAGGACTCCTAGCCGCTTGGAAAAAAATATTCGAGCTGATTCATCCCCAATTCCCGATATGGGTTATGTTCGTCTTACAGGGAATGAGGATATCGAATCGGAAGAATTGATTTCCTATGAACTTGGTTATCGAGGGCAGTTGAGTGAGCGTTTAAACTTAAATATTGCAGCTTACTATAATGATTACGATAATTTAATTCTCCTAACCTCGGAGAAGAATGTAGGTGAGCCCTTTTTTGAAGATGGTTATGTCATTATTCCCGTCGTGGTGAATAATGTCTATAAGGGTAAAGTCTATGGTGGCGAAGTGAGTCTGAATTATGATTTTAGCCAATCCCTGCGCCTTAGTGCTAGTTATAGTTATGTTTATATGGATGTTGATGGCTCAGAAAACTCTACATCAGAGATGTATAGTACTCCTAAAAACTCTATTGTGCTTAGATCTTTATGGAATGTGAATTCTCGTTTTAAGTTTGACTCTGCGCTTTACTATATTTCAGGAGTTGACTTCCTTAAAACTGATACACGTATCACAGCAGATTCTCAATGCACCTGGAAAGTAAAAGAAGATTTGAGCTTGAGTGCTGTGGTGCAAAACGTATTTGATGATAAAAATTACAATCACTATGAACCAACATTTGGGCATTCAGCAGAAATGGAAAGGCGTATTTTCGCTAAAATCACAGCAAGCTTTTGAGCTAGGTCAACTTAAGGTAAGTAATGTCAAACACTATAAAGCGTATTCTAATTGTTGATGACAATGAAGATATCCATGCTGATTTCAACAAGGCGCTTATGCCTAAAGAAACGTCTGCCAACAGACAGAACCTTAATGCTTTAGCCGGTTCATTATTTGAAGAAGAAAGCACAGAGGATCTAAGTGATGTCAACTATCATTTGGATCATGCCTACCAAGGAGAAGAGGCTGTTGCTCTGGTGCGCAGTGCAGAAGCTGAAGGGAAGCACTATTCGCTTGTATTCATGGATGTACGTATGCCACCGGGTATGGACGGAATTAGAACCATTCAAGCTATCTGGAGCGAGTTTCCAAATATCGAAATGGTGATATGTACAGCTTATTCAGACTATAGTTGGGATGATATCATTAATACCTTTGGTAATACGGATAAGTTACTTTTCCTAAAAAAACCATTTGAAGCAATTTCTGTTCAACAAATGGCTGTTTCTCTTACGACTAAATGGGACCTGAATTTGAGGTCAGAGAATTATGCCCGCAGTTTGGAGACTGAAGTTCAAAATCGCACGAAACAGCTAGAGCATTTAGTGGAAGAATTAAAAGAGCAAAAGGATGTGGCTGACGAGGCCTCTCAAGCAAAGACTCGGTTTTTGGCAGCCATGAGTCATGAGATCCGTACACCTCTTAATGGTATTATGGGGATGAATGATTTAATGTTGGATTCTACACTTGATACTGATCAGAGAAATTTTTCAGAAATCATAAAAGAGTCCTCAGAAGCCTTAATGCTAGTGATTAACGATATATTAGATCTTTCTAAGTTAGAAGCTGGTAAAATAGTTCTTGAATCTATTCCTTTTACAGTTTGCTCTATGCTGGAAAGTGTGGCAGGATTGTTTGCTAGTCGGGCTCAGCAAAAAGGAGTCGATATTGTTTCCTTAACCCATTACAGCGTTCCCGACCGGGTTATTGGAGATGCAGGGCGGGTTCGTCAAATATTGCTTAATTTGTGTAGTAATGCCATTAAATTCACCAACGAAGGAGAGATTTGCATTTCAGTGCAACAAATAGAAAAACGAGATGGTCAGTCTCTTTTAGAATTTTGCGTAAGTGATACGGGCATTGGTATTCCTGAAGAGGCGATGAAGTCTCTCTTTGAAGAATACTCACAAGCTGAAGCTTCAACTGCAAGGAAATTTGGAGGTACGGGCTTGGGGCTTAATATTTGTAAACAACTGACCTCTCTTATGGGAGGGGAATTGAGGGTTAAGAGTGAAATTGGTAAAGGTAGTGAGTTTACCTTTTCCATATGTCTAGAGTCCACTGAAGCTCCCCATCAAAGCGATAGCCTTCCTGCACTGGATGGTGTTCGAGTTCTTGTCATGGGCGATACTCCTTCGAGTCAGAAAGTATTATGTTCCTATATGGAATCTTGGGGTTGCCTGACTCACTGTTCAAGTAGTAGTGAAGATATGAATTTGAATGAAGAAGAAATTGATCTGATTGTCGTTGATTATGAAGTGAATGTGGCTTTAGCTGTTGTAGATTCACTACGTAAGAAGGGTATAAGTAAGCCACCGGTTGTTTTCTTTACTCGTGTTGCTTTTCCAGGGGATGGCAAAGCTGTGCAAGAGGCAGGTCATCGATGCTTTTTAACAAAACCCATAAAAAGAGAATACCTAAAGACATGTATTGCTATTGAAGCAAAGGGTTTTCAACCAAGTAATGATCTTCCAAATATGATTACAAAGCATTATATTGAGGAGAATTTTTCTAGTGATACTCGAGTGCTTTTGGTGGAAGATAATTTGATCAATCAAAAAGTTGCCGGTAAAATACTTGAGCGTATCGGTATTTCTTATGATATTGCCAATAACGGCCAAGAAGCAGTAGATGCTTCAAAGCAACGAGTTTATGATCTCATTTTTATGGATTGTATGATGCCTGTAATGGATGGATTGGAAGCCACTTCAGTGATCCGTAAGCGAGAAAAAGAAGAAGAGAAAGATAAAGTCACTATTGTCGCACTTACAGCAAGTGTTGTCGGTGATGTGGAGAAAGATTGGTCTGAAGCTGGGGCAGATGCTTGTATAAGTAAACCCATATCACTCGCTAAAATGGGTGATGCATTGAAAGTTTGGCTTCCTCATGAAGATTAGGTGATGAGTATAAAGATTAAATTGATCGGTAGCATGGTCGTGTTACTGTTAGTCATGCTCCTGTCGATATCATATGGCTACGTTGCTGGTCAATCAATTATTAATTCTACGAGTTATGTGGAAGAAGTGACCTTTCCAGCCTTAGATGATGCAACTCTTCTTTTTAATATAGTGGCTGAAACTAGAGATTTAATTAAAACAGGCTATGAAGAAATGGATAAGGATATGATTGATGATATTCGACATGATATCCATTTATTTAATGATGTGGTTGTAAAGATAATGAAAAGTGGAGACGGTGAAAGAATAAGAAGTATTCAAATGCAATATGAAGAGTATTGTCAGAATGGTATTGCTCTAATTGAAACTTATTACGATACAGAAGATGCATTGGCTGTAGCAGATATGGTTGCTCAAATCGTACCCGTCGCAAGCCAACTACAAAAAGGTATTAAGGAATATCGTTCAGCCATGAGTGAAGATTTTGCTAAAACCTTAGGGGGGATTCGTGAGTACTCTAAATCATAT
>JADGBV010000310.1 GCA_015231345.1 Planctomycetota bacterium | reverse complement strand
CTGGAATCTTGAGCTTTTCAGCAATTAATAATATCGATGCCTCTGTGATTACTGCTGGAAACCTACTTCACGAGAAGGGTGGGTTAGAAGCTGATGTCTCCGCGTATGACGGTTTACTCAAGGTGTCGGGGGGTGAAACTCAATCCGTAGCTATCACAGCTGCAGGAGAAAACCTTTTAGATGATGTTGATGTGGCAGCTCAGCATGCAACATTGGGGCTTGGAGCCCTCGCAACTCAGAGTGCTAACTTGGTGGTTATTGGTGGAGGGAATATCAATGGAACTTCCATCGGTTTGAGCAGTCAAAGTTCAGGTAATTTCACTAATGTATATGCCACTCAAATGTACGTGAAGTCAAATAATGTGCAGCCTGAGCTAAAAATAGAAGAATTAAATGGTGGAGGTTCAGCTCAGTTCAGTATTACTAATTCCAGCAGGGAGTGGTGGCTTCAAGCGGACTCTAGCCCAGACAAGTTCTATATTTCCAATATGACATTAGGCACGCCAGCGATGGTGATAGACGGTTCTAATAATTATGTAGGTATTTCTAACGATGCTCCAACTGTAGCTTTGGATGTCAATGGAGATATTAATTCCTCAACGGGCAATTATTATAGTGGTGTCTTGACTGATTTTTACCTTGCATTACAGAATGATGGTAATCTGGTTCTTTATTATAACGGTGGTCCCATTTGGAGCGCAGGTTCTTCTACTTCAGATATTCGTCTTAAGAGAGACATAAAAGAAATGGAATCAGTCTTGGGTGCTATTCAAAGTCTAAAAGTGATTCGCTTTAAGTACACAACGGACTTGATAGACCAATCTCCCCAAATAGGATTGATTGCTCAGCAAGTTGAGGAGAAATACCCAGAGCTTGTCTATACTGGTGCTGACGGTCGAAAACTGCTTCATTATGATAAAATATCGGCAATTCTGATTAAAGGAATGCAGGAGCAACAATCTCAGATTCAAGAACTTAAAAAGGAAAATGAAGGACTCAAAAACCGCCTTAATAAAATAGAGAAAGCTCTGCTGAATATTGGAATTACACTGGATTAATACTTCACTTTATAGTCTAATAAACTTTCAGTATAGAAAGGATAGACTTGCTATTTGCACGAGCATACAATGCTTGGGCTGTCATTGGTTAAAAAATGCGTAATTTTTATTTTTCACTGATCCTGATTTCGTTTCTGCTGGGCTTTATTCGTGAGACAGTTAGAGCTCGAGAAAAACAGAAAGGTGAATAAGAAGCGCCTCTCCATGCCAATCCTAGCCAGACCTTCTATGAATTATGAATATCGATAATATGTTCCCCTTCAGTATACTCCATCGTTGAATACTTGCTTATATTCATGATTTTCATGGTGAGCTCTCCCATACGGCGGCTTTGTTCGTGAATCTTCACAAGCGCTTTGCGGTTTGGATCATCTTCGGGAACTTTGCGTAAGAGCCTATCGAGATAGGGGGAAATAACATTGAGAGGTTGATTCATTTCGTGGCAGACAGCTCCAGCCATTTCCAGCACTCCCCTAAGTTTTTCCTGTTGTTTTTCTTCTTCAAGGAGTGCTTTTTCACCGGTAATATCCTGAATGATTACGAGAATATCGGGAGTTGCGGAGCGATCGCTCAGCTCTAGGCAGTGAAAATCGAGTTTGATCCACGTCGCTTCCGTTGAGTCTTCTTTGATGAGTTTTATTTCTCTGAAAGGGTTATCTTGCTGCGCTGAATTATCCGATTTAGTATTTTGGCGTAATCCATTGAGGAAGTGCTGGAGGGAATTCCGCTGAGCTTGTTTGTTTTTTGTGAAGCCCACAAGATCAAGAAAGTTGCGTCCACGCAAATCATGCATGCTAAAGAGAGTTTCGCAGTACTGAGAGTATTCTGAGTTAATTCTTCCAAAGGCATCGAGTGAGAGTATGCCTAAGGGTGCTGATTTCATGATGGTACGAACTTCTTGATTTCTTTCTTCAACAAGACGGTCGAGGTGAGCCATGCTATCTTTGATGGAGGCAAGCATAAGGTTGAATGCCTGGGCGACTTTACCAAGTTGATGGTCATCGTGAACGGGCATTTCCGCTGCGTAGTTTCCTTCTCGAATGGATTCAATGGTGATAATGATCTCATCGATAAGAGTGGATCGAAAAGTTTCTTTTTCTTTAAGTTCAATATACTTTTCAGTAAGCTCAACTAGTGATTGGGATGGTGATGAGCGCTCTGTTTCTGTATTTTGTGGAGTAGGTTCTTCTGAACTTAGGGAGGATTCAGAGCGGATTTTTTCAGCGCGAGCTATAAGTTCCTGGGCACTGGTTTCACCATCGAAATCAATCCCTACATCAACACCAGTCTTGGCTGCGATTAGTATTCTTCGGCTCTGATTGATATAACAATTATTATTGTGGTGTTCTTTGCACTGGCCGCAGAGCTTTCCTACCGATTCGAGTGCAGTATCGAGTTTTTCTGGTTCGTATTCAGTTCTATCTGCTGGAAGTTCTTGAAGGGTATTGTTATTATCTATTTGGCGGTGACTTTTGACAAAATCTAGGAGGATAGATCCCGCTAGACGCGCTAGTTTTGGGTCGTCATTTCCCTTTTGCAGTTTCTTCAGCAACTGATGTGCTTTGAATGCATCGCTGTGGCTTCCTACAGGCATGATCTCTTCACTAAAAAAGTGATAGTAATCTCCAAGAGTTTCACGACTGTCCCTCCCTCTTTTTTTGCATGTTTTCCATATCTTCTTTCATTTTTTTGAGACCATAGAGTCGTGTGAGCTTCATCTGTAGAGATTGTGAAGTGGCGGTGTCGAGATCGATAACTTTATTGAAAAGTTCGTCTACTTTGAGGAATAATTCGGACGCTCCATCATTCTGGGTTGCGCCGATTCGTTCCAAGGTTTTGTAGATACGTTCACCCGGGGTGGTGTGAATGTCTTGCCACTCGAATATTTCAGAAATTACTGGTATGACCTCATCCATGGCGAGTCCTTTTCTAAGGGGGAGGGCTTTGATATGATAGGAGCTTGCACTTCCTCCCACGTACACATCGTAATACTCGCCATCTCCTAATACTCCAATATCAACACAGAAGCACTCCATGCAGTTCCGGGTGCAATCTGAGACTGCTATTTTGGTATCGAATAACATTTTTCTGTCTTTAAAAGCATCGTTAATTTGCTGAGCTAGACCTTTTCCGTCGAGTTTTTGTGCCCATTTACAGAGGGATCCACAGCACCCTCTTACGTTCCGTATTCCGTGATGAAGCACTCCAATGCTTAGGTCGATTTTGTGGAGATCACTTTCAATCGTATCAAGCTGTTCCGCTTTGATCATAAGAAGGAGTCTCTGACCGTGAGATAACTTGACGAACCCTGCTCCATTATGTGAAAGTTCAGCGATTCTCTCGATTTGTTTTGCACTGAGAATTCCCGCTGGGCAATTGATCAATATTGCGTAGGTTCCGTCGGTCTGCTTCAGGCCAATAGGGTGAGAGGGTGAATCATCTTCAGCTACTGGCGTTTCTCCTTTGAGTGTTGATATGGAAAGCTTCTCGAAACGCTTATCGAGAGCCTGGACATCAAGGGTAAGGAGGTTCCCGCCCTCGACGGGGGTGCATGACTGCACCATAGCCTTGACTTCAGCGAGTTCGCCAATGGAAAGAGGGCAAGCTCCGTATACGATTGAGCCCTCTTCATAAGGTTCTTCTGAAATAACGGAAAAAAGAAGTGATGCCGGGTGGTCAATCAGTTGGGGCGCCAAATCAAGGGGTTCATCATCAAGAATTACCCCCTTTATCTCTGCGGGACATGAATGTGTCATTCCTTACCTCCAATGTGAATTTCATTATGCCGTCAGGGCTGCAATATTCAATTGATTTTTCGCCTTATTCTGGATATTCAGTACAGTTTCTATAATCCATATAATGTCTTGTGTCTCAGGAAATTGTTATTGGTCTTAGACCTCCATTTTCTCAAATTTGATGACCTCTTTCTCTAGCCATACGCTGATTAGGTCTAAGCTAGGGCCTACAATAAATGGGGTGACGAAATTCATGAGAGTATTACTTTTGACTATGGCTGCCATGCTTTGCGCCTTTCTTCAGGTCAGTCTAGCTTCCGGACAAAACTACTCGGAGCTGTGGGGCAGGAATGGAGAGTTGTGGTCTCCTGAAGGTCGATTGCCCGACTTTTCTTTTGCCGGGTACCATTGTGGCGAAGACCCTCTGCCTCGAGTAGAGACTGTGACTGACGTGACTCGTTTTGGAGCCAAGGGCGACGGGAAGACTGACTGCACACAAGCCTTTCTGAAGGCGATTGAGGCCACTGACAGAGGTGCTATTATGATCCCGCCCGGTCGTTATGTCATTAATGATATAATCTGGATAAAGAAACCCCATATCGTTCTTCGTGGTGCGGGAGTGGGCAAGACTATCCTCTTTTTTCCTAAGACACTTGAAGACGTAAGACCCAATATGGGGGCCACAACCACGGGCAAACCCACTTCCAACTACTCGTGGTCGGGTGGTTTTATATGGGCAAAAGGCAGTGTTAGGCGCCAAGATATAGGAGCGATCAGTAACGACAGCTTCCGGGGCTCAAGAACTTTGCTGATCGATAATCCACAATCGACACTTCGCAATGGCCAACGGGTTAGCATTGAGTTGAGGGATGGCAGTAAGAAGTCACTTCTTAAGCACATCTACTCC
>JADGBV010000030.1 GCA_015231345.1 Planctomycetota bacterium | reverse complement strand
TTAATTTTACCCTTTTATTGCCATCGTATTATCTCAAGCAAGTCGCAACATAAAAGAGAATGCCGAGACATGTACTGTGCTTGTAAAATTGGGATCTCAACCCATGGGAAATGGCGAAGTCGTTTTAGATATCTCGTCCGCAGACACAAGTGAATTTACAGTACTGAAAGAACAGCTTGTCTTTGATACGCTGGACTGGGCTAACCCCAAACACATAAAAGTGAGAGCGGTAGAAGATAATGTGGCTGATGGCAATAAAAGGGTAAAATTAACGGCCTCACTCAATACAAGTTTAAGTACGATAGAAGATGCGAGCTATCGAAGTCCACTGAGTGGACAAGCCGATATCGAAGTGATCGACCTTGATTCACCTGCCTTTCTCCTTGATCAAAAAGTTTCGCAAGTCCACGAAAAAGGTGGGCGAGGAGAATTTTCATTGTCTTTGACCAAACAACCCTTAGAGGGTGAAGTCGTTGTTGCAAATATTTCAAGTCTTTCAGGCAAGTTAAATATACCAACGAATCAAGTCGTATTTGACTCTAATAACCGCAATGCTATTCATGTTATAAGCTTAGAAGCACCTAGCGATTACAGTAGCAATACAAGTGAAGAAGTGAACATTTCCATAAGTTCTAATATGACTGAGTACCCCATAAGCAATCGGAGTCTATCTTTTTCTGTGATCGATTTGGACACACCGCAAATCTTAATAGAAGCAGATCAAGACTATACGAGCGAGAATGGCGAGCTTATCACAATCAAAGTCAGGTTAACAGGTGAGCCAACAGATAATGTCAAAGTAAATTGCTCTCTAGCTCCTTCAAATGAAGCAGATCTTTCTGTGAGGCAACTTGAATTTCCTGCTCAAGAGAACGATGGGGTTCAATATCTTTATATCAGAGGGAAGGACGATGATTTCTATGATGGACTCAAAGACATCACTCTATTATTAGATTCAGATGAGTCCAATGCTGACAGCGATTATTTGAACTTATCAGCAGATTATCAGTTTGTAAATTATGATAATGAAAACGCTGGTTTAATCATAGACACTTTTGATACTGACCATACGGTAGAATATGGCAAAAGTCGAACACTTAGTTTTCATTTTTCATCTCCCCCAAGCGACACAGTGACTTTACCCATAAGTCTTTCATCCTCAACAGAGGCTTCGTTGGGAGGATTGAGTTTATTAGCATTCAATCAGTCCAATAACTATCGTCAGACGATAGCCATTACTGGTGTTGACGATGAACTATTAGATGGTCATCAAGAGTATCAAATTCAGTTGGGTGATCTTATCAGTGAAGATTCTAAGTATGATGGTCTGCAATTACCAGACATTAGGTCACTGAATTATGATGATGAGGGCACAGGTTTATTGATATGGCATGCTGGTGAGTTTAAGTCCGAAGATGATATTCAGCTGAATATCTATGAAGGCATGAATCAAGACACATTTCGCCTTGCTCTTAGCAGTGCACCTGCAGGGAATATCATTGTGAATATCTCAAGTTCCGATCCAGATATTGCAGAGGTTACGCCACATCAGGTTGTTTTAGACAGCAAGGAGACTTCTTTGCCTATCACAGTCACAGGACATAAGCTTACAAGTGGGCTGAGTGATAAAAACTTCAGCATCACCATAACTGTCGACGAAGCCTCCACTCACTATCAGCCATTTGCCTTTCAAGAGTATGTACTCGAAGGCAGCAATCAGGCAGCACCTGCTCTCAGCATAGTAGACAACAAGGATTTCATTGAGAATAATGGAGAGCATATCATTGATTTAATTTCCTTCTCGTCTGAATTTGATCTCGAAGTTCTAAATGGTTCTGCTCCATACTCATGGACTATTTATGACGATTATGGTTATGTAACGAGTTCTCTATCCGAAGACACATCGGCGTTAACTGTTAATCCTGGCGCCATAACAGGAACCTATAGCGTGAATGTGATAGATTCCCAGAATCCAGCTGAGTCAGCTAGTTATAGTTTCTTCCTTCAAGGCTCACCCTTAGTCACTCATTATATTAATAATTCCAGCTCAGGCGTATTGGAATTGTACTTTGAGGATCTTTTAGCATCGGAGCGGTCATATATTGTTTACGCTCTTCTTAATGGCAATCAGTGGACTGCACTCAATCAAACCCCTCTAGAACCGAGTTTGCTGGCGAGGGCTAAACCTGGCCTGGATTCATTAATGGTATCGGTTTTTCACGATGGTTCTGATGATATGTACTTTAAGCTACGAGCTGTTGATGCCCAAGGAAATATGAGCCCAGATATTCCTGATGAGTTTATATTGAGTGGCAAAGTTCAACCTCAATATGAGGTACAAGAGTCGAATCAAATGCCTCTATCGAACTTTGAAAGCGGTGGTGGAGGTTGCCTGCTAGAATAGTCCAAGGAAACAGCATAGCGACTCATATTCGCTCCACTTAAGCCCTTAAGTGCTTTATTTCGTTCATCGGGAACACTCCCGATAAACCACTTATTTTTTTTCTATGACAGAAATAAGTGAAGTGCCGAAAGGGCTATACTGACTAAACAACAAAGTGAATTGTCCAAGTTTTGTTAATGCCTTATTCAACCCTCTGGAAATAGCTGGAAATTGACTACTCTCCTTAGATTTTTTTGAGCCAAATTTCCCTTATAGTTTTCGGAAAAAACATGGCAGAAACATCTCAATAAAAAAGTAAGAATTAAAGTGCTCTTTGACATCTAGGTGAGCATAAGAGCTACGTAGAGACGATTTCGTATAACGTCGGAAATGATTAAATTTTTCGTCCCACGTCGACCAAAGCATGGGCATAGCAGGCACTGTAATTATAAGCTTGCTGCCGGGGCTCATTTTGCCGACAATATCCTTTAAAAAAACAGCATCATCTTCTTGATGCTCAAGAACATCTAGCAAAACGATATAATCACTGAACTCATAATTCTTAGCATTATTCTTATTACTTTCCTGACCAAATGTTTCTTCCAGGTACTTCTCTAAAGAAGACAGGGGTTCTACGAAAGAGTATGTCGACTGAGGAAAGTTCTCTTTAAGAAGGTGTCCAAAGACACCTGCTCCGGCACCTATATCCAAGACCGATATGGGCTGATCTTTTGGAAAAATTTCCGACGCTGCCGAAAAACGAACATGGTGCCAAAAATAATCTTTTTGCTGATTGATTTGCTTGAGAAGGTGATCTTCTAATTCAGTCATCCTATTCTCTTAAACAAATTCTCAGCTAAAGTTTTTTAGGGCCAGGAACATCATCATCCATTTCACTTAAATGGTAACCCGAAAGTTTAAAGAACATGGCACAAGAAGCCATGATAGCCAGCATGGCCATGATAAATAAAATAAAACCAAAGTTAACAGTAAAAAACAGAGCTGTCCATCCAGGAAGAGCTTTTTCTTTGACAAATTTCACAAATAAAGCAAATAGACTGGTAAAAGAGAAAAAACCAATAGACATGAGAAGGAGAGAAAAAATTCTAGCAATCACTGTTTCGTGAAAGACCAACAGGCCCACAAAGCCATGAGTGATTAAATTAAAAATATTCTGACTAGATTTCCCTCCATAGCGAATGCGCCGATCATAAACTTTGCTTATATAGGGAAAGCGAAGACGCATGACGGCAAGCCCATAATACACGGGGACAAAAGGGCTTCTTTTAACAGCGTCAATATACTTTGCTGGTAGTGCCATAAAATTATTAGGCAGAATTTTTTGCCCCATCATCCATATCATGACACAGCGAAACATATAGTAAAGAAAGGGCACAACACTGCTGTCATAACGCCGTCCCCTTTCTGAAAAAATGACATTATTGGGATCACTCTTCCACAATTCAATCATTTCTGGGATTTTTTCCAAATCATCTTCACCATCACTATCTAAAGTAATGAGCAATTGGCTGTCGGTGAAATCGCATCGCCCCAAGGCATAACCAAGAGCTCCCTGATTGCCAAGGTTTGTAGCCAAAGTGAGAATTTTTACATCTAAGCCTTCATTTTGAGCATGCCAGTTTTTAATGATTTCAGCAGAGCTGTCCAAAGAATAATCGTCAACAATGATGAGTAAACTTTCCCCCAATAAAGCTTGATTAGCAAGAACTTGATGAAATTCTATAAGGAAACTCTCGATGGTTTTCTCTTCATTTCTAATCGCTGTTAGAAAAGTATAGGGTTTTCCTGCCATAGATGTTATAAATCATCTCAAAAAAGACTTAAAGCATATTAGAATCAGCTCATTATATTCAAGGAATGTTTTGCTGAGGTCAGTATATTTTATGCCCTTAACTCTTGATTTTTGTGAACTGCTGAAACGGATCTTCACAGCCTGTCAAAGCCTGATCGTCGCTTGATTTTGGCTTTCTCTGCCTATGATTACTATTTACTTATTCAGAATCTCATTAATGATTAGCATCAGGCAGATATTACTCATCAGTCTTTGTGTTATCGGCGCAGCTCTTCTACTTTACCCCAAATTTTGGTTTCCGTGGACCTCTGTAGCCGGTTCCGATATTTTATCTTACCACTACCCTTTTTACTGCTCCATCTCCAAGGCGCTGCAATCAGGCTACTTTCCTTTCTGGTTTTCAGAATCAGCCTGCGGGATTCCCAGTATTGCTGATAACTCTTTATTGATGCTGGTCCCTTTCAATTTATTGCTCTTTTTTGTGCACCCTATTACGATGGTCAAAGCGCTGAGCATGGTGTATATTTTGCTCAGTTTTTGGGGTGTTTATTTTTGGGCCAGATGCTGGAGTCAGAGTTCTTTAGTCTTATATGGTGCGGCTTTTTACTGCATTATGTCCTTTCAATTTCATGGACTTTTACACTATGGGCACTTTGCTTTCATCCCTTCATTTGTCTACGGGCCCTGGTTGCTATTTGGGGCTCATCGACTCACAGAACAAAGCAAGCTTAAGGGCTACTTACGCTGGACTGCTCTCATTGCTCTCTGTGTTTCTTTACTCATTCTTTCATCCCATGCTCAGATTGCTATGATCTCAATGGAGGTCGCTTCATTTTACGTATTAGCCTTATTGCTTACCAGAAAACAAAAAGTGTTGTGCCCTGTTTGGATTTATCTATTTTTAGGTTTTATTTGGGGGGGAATTGGCGCCCTTCCACAAATCATGACGACACTCCAGTATCTACCAGAGACGTGTCGTGGAATTGTAGCAGAAAATGCTGCAATGAGGGATAGTGGGGCTCTAGGCTTAAGCGAATTAACAAAATGGTTCTACCCTTGCATTTATGGTGGCATGGGTTCTTATTGGGGCTCCATGAGTTTTTGGTTTGGCCAAGTATTTAATTCCCTATTCTCTTTGATTCTAGTTTGCTACGGATTATTCCGACTACCAATGAGCCTAAGGTTAGTTGTGCTTTTATTCATCATTTTAGCTATGGGAAGTCATACACCTATTTATGATTGGCACCGAGACCTCATTCCAGGAATGAGTCTATTTCGTTTCTCTTCGCGCTACCTATTTGGTCTATTGCCCTTTTTTGCTCTTGGTGCAGGCTTTGGACTGAAGCGAGTGATAGAAAGCCCCATGCATCGAGGGATATGGTTGACAGGTGCTGTGCTTCTTGGCTTATTATATATTATCTTTCACTTTGGCTTCATGATTGATCGAGTTCTTCCTGGCCATGTGCATGAGCGTTTTATGCAAACGAACATTCAGCATGAGTACATAATTCTCTTTGGAGCAGAAGCCCTGATCGTATTTACATGGACACTCTCTCATGCCACTATAAGAAAATCTATGGTTGTCGTTTGGGTATTGCTGCATATCTTCATTAGTATTAGCCTCCCTTTTGGAGGCAGTGATAAGTCTCATTCGCTGCAAATATTGGGAAAGGAAAGCACTGAATTCCAGGACGAACGTTACGCAACGATTAGCCCAGAGCAAGACGAACGACACAAGTTAGAGCGACGAGAGATTATAAACCCTGGTAGTTTTTATAATGCATCTCTGGAGAATGGCTACAATGGGCTATCCCTATATACGGGAATTATACCGAGAAGGTTTCGAGAGTTTATGGACACACAAGCCCCTCAAGTTTGGACCAAGCAAAATAGAATCCAAACCTTGCCATTGTCTGACGATGCCCGTGCATTTTTTTCAGTTAATGGCTATTACCCTGATCAAAATTCGGCATTGAAACCTCAACAATACATTGCCTACAACAACAAGCCCTTGGGCTTTTACTTTCTTACAAATGACTTCTTCTACCCGCCTCTTCGACCAGAATCAATCTATACCGATAAAATATTAACTCATCAAAAGGAACTGCTGGATCAGTTCGTTAATTTTTATCCGAAGGCAGTAGCGTCGACTCTTGATAGCCAGGACCATGTTGAAGTGGTGAGTTATCATCCTGAAAGAGTTCATTTGCGGGTCACCACTTCACAACCTGCCGTTTTAGCATCATCTGAAAATAACCTGAAACCTTGGAAGGTGAACGTAAATGGCGCAGAAAAGGAAATGCGAGATTGGCTTGGTTGTTTCCGATCAGTTTTTGTGGATGCCGGCAAACATGATGTGATATTTTACTATGATCACTTTGAAATATACATTTACCTTATTATTGGATTTTCATTTATTTTTCTTGCTATGATTTTTGTTTGTTCTCCTCTTATACCTGGGCTAAAAGCTGTCAATGAGATTAAGGCCTAACATTAGGCAAGGGACTAACATAAAGAGCAAGAAAAGGCTCAGACGATAAAAAGCATTGCGACCCACCAGGGGCCGCAGCATAACCCATGTGAGAAAGCAGGTGATATTGAATCTCGAATTCAAGACCTAAAATGTGCCCTTTTCTATCATAGGATTAAGGTATGAAGTTTAAAGAAAGTATCATTTTTTTGATCTTATTCCTAATACACTTCACATCCTTTGCGGAACCCAAAGTTGAACCTGAAATCGCAACATTCTCTCCCAAAGGTGAAATGTATGTTAGCAACTATAATGGCACATTTATGCTTACTTATAAAGGCGAAGCCATTAAATACACCCTCGATCCAAAAGGGAAGATGGAAAGCTCGAGAGCTTGGCCTTTTCGTGGAGTTTACCTGAGGCCTAAGAAGGGAGTCTACACAGTAAACCCCACTTGGTTTAACGAAAGAGCAGAGGAAATAGTGGTTCATGTTGAAAAGAGCAAAAATCTAGAAGCTTTAATGGCACCTAAAAGCGCCAAAGATCTTTGGAAAACCTTTGCTTGCAGAGCCTTCCAAGATGACTTATTACCTCTGCTGGGCACTAAAATACCGACAGAGGAAAGGACTGTGCTTCTTCAAAAAATTGACAGGGCTTACCTCGAAACCGCTTTAATGTACGCACAGAAATATGCCTTGCAACGCAGAGTAAAAAAAGCTCCTAAATTTGGCTCCCTGGTTAAAGTCCTCCAACCCATGATGACCACTTTTGCCTACGGAAACCCGTGGATTACTGTCGCCGAGTGCTATGCTACCTCAGAGACCTTTGGCCGTGGCAAAGAAGTATATCGAGGCTATTTCCTGAACTCTGAACTCATGATGGTCGTCAGGCGGCGCTACCAATTTCCTTTTTCTCCAAAAAAGCTCGGGTGGTCTTTATTGCAAATGGATGATGGTGTTTTCATGGAGTATCACCGTGAGTGTATGCGTCGCTGGAAAGATCGCGGGCAATACCTCTTTTCCAAAGGAGAGGCCAGTAAGAAGGTTAAATCCATCCCCAAGAACTTAAGGGGACCTGGTGTTCAATCTGATTTGCCTTAATTTTTGTAAGCTCCCAGCTCATATGCTCACCTAAAAAGCGATGCGCTTTTTTTTACTGCTGAGGACTTGCACTCCGAAAGAAGAAAAAAGCTCCATGGTTCCGGACTTTTGTACGGGCTTTGTCCCCAGAAATAGGGCGCTCCATAAAGGAGATTGCGGGCCTACTCTGGTCAAATATTCTAGGGTTTGACAATCCCAATGTATTTTCATTATAAATTATTTCTGAAATTCTTATTCAGTGCAAAAGAAGTACGCAATTCACGGCATGAGTCCCAGTCAGTTGATTGGGAATTACCAAGGAGTCCAATTAGTGGGCACATCTTGTTTGCCGAGTGAAATAAGGCAGACTATCTCCAAAAAGCACCCAGATATTCGTCACTTCGATAGCTTAGAGGAACTCCTTGAAAATGAGCCTATGGACGTTATCTCCATTTGTTCAGGGCAAAGTGCCTACCAAGACATCCTTAAAGCTCAAGAAATGGGACTTACAGTCGTGGCTGAAAAGCCATTAGTACAGAACACATCTGAGCTTAAAGAATTAAGTAAACTAAACCTCAATTCACCTATTTATACTTTAACGCCACTCGTCTTTCACCCTTGCTTACAAGCCATTAGAGAGCTTGTTTCCCTAGGAGAGTTAGGCGAAGTTATTCATATTCATTGTGAAAAATCTTATACGCCTACAGACGACAATAACACCTTCAGTGGCATCCAGCACCTCATGCCGAGCCTCTATTGGGGTTTTCTTCTAGGTCTAGGTCAGCCGGAAGTGATAAATGTCTCTGGCAATATCATTGGCTCTCACAATTCCATGGTGATGCATGCGTTTTTAAAATTCCCCTCACAAGCCACTCTTTCCATTAGCCTTAATTCTCTCAAACCCGTAGATGTCCCAGAATGGACTGGAGAAAAAGTCAGCATTCTTGGCACCAAAGGCAATCTCGAAGCCTTAGACTTAGAGTCCATTAAAGTCATTTACCGAGACGGTGAAATTCGAGAAGAAAATGGTTTTGACATCAATGATAACTCAGTTCTTTGTCAGCACTTTATCGACTCTCTCACCCATGACCAGAACTCTCTTCTCTCACCCCAACAGGGTTTTGATATTTCTGAATTAGCGCTGAATATCGGTAAAGAACTCGTATTCTAAATTGGCGCCGAATATCGGCAAAGAACTAGTTCTCTTATTTGCCATTGAATATCGGCAAAGAATTCGTATTCTAATACTTCAGTACTCCGAACAGTAAGCTCAGCTTACGATTCATTTCCCTCATAATGATTCAGGTCCCAATTTTATTTCTGATTCGATTTGATTTCAATAAGATACACTATGTGAAGTGTGAAATCATTTCGCCATAGCACTTTGCCACTTCTCATTATACTTTTGAGCCAATTATTTAGAACCAACAAATGCCAGAATTGAAATTTTCAATCACCTCATCCCCCGATTATTGCTTACTTCAGGCCCAGGGCACGATTGATTATGAGGCTATAGAAAACTTCAAAAGTATACTGCGCCAAGACGAAATCCTCAAGGCTCAAAATCTTATTCTCGATTTAACAGCAGTCTCCACATTATCTTCTACTGGGATTGGTGTAATTTTATGGTCAGAAATTCAATGCCGACAATTAGGCGCTCGTCTTATTATTATGTGTCCCAATAAAAAAATCTGTAAGGATATTCAGTTTTTGAGCTCAGGAGAAATGATTCTCACTTCCAACCTTCCAGCGGCTGTTCAGTATGCTCAAGAACATCTCGAAGCTTTGAAATCAGAATCTGAAGTCCTACTCAGCCAGCCCAGCTAGGATTCACCTTGACTGCTCGCTAGTATGATATGCCTTCTTCTTCACAGTCGCCCAAAAGCAAGCAAATAAATGCTGATCTGAGTGCTGAAGAGCTCCACCCATCCTGGTTAAAAAGAAAAATCATTCATATCGATATGGATTGTTTTTTTGCCGCTGTAGAGGTTTTAGATAATCCCAAACTTAGGGGTAAAGCTGTTATTGTAGGAGGACGTTCCAATAGAGGCGTTGTTTGCGCTGCCTCTTACGAAGCCAGAAAATACGGGGTTAAATCAGCCATGCCTCTTTTTCAAGCCCAAAAGCTATGCCCCAAAGGAGAGTTTCTCCCCGTTAGAATGAGTCGCTACCAGAGTATCTCAAAAGATATCCAGCAAATATTTCGCGATATCACAGAACTTATCCAACCCATCTCTTTGGATGAGGCATTTCTGGATGTTACCCAAAGCAACTCTCAGCATAGCTACGCCATGGATATAGCCCGTGAAATCAAAGAAAGGATAGCGAATGAAGTCGGTCTAGTGGCCTCAGCTGGCGTTGCCCCTAATAAATTTCTTGCGAAAATTGCCTCTGATTATGATAAACCAGATGGTTTTTTTGTCATTCGCCCCCATGAAATAACAGAATTCATGAAGAAACTGCCCATCAGACGAATCTGGGGAGTGGGGAAAGTGATGGAACAAAAACTTCTGGATTTAGGCATTCATACCAGTGCCGATTTCCAAAAATTCCCCGAAGATTTTCTACTGAATAAGTTTGGCAAATTTGGACCAGAGCTCATAAAACTATCGCAGGGTATAGATGAAAGCTCCGTCAAACCCTACCGAGAACCAAAAAGCATTGGTAACGAAAATACCTTCGCGCACAATTTGTATGACCTCGGTGAAATCAAAGAAATTATAAAAAAACTATGCAGCAAAGTAAGCTTAAGGCTCAAAAAGAAAGACTACTACTGCCGAGGCATACAGCTTAAAGTCAAGTATGCCGATTTTGATGTTATCACACGTAGTGCCATGCTTGAAGAGCCTTGTGATACAGAAGAAATCATCACACAAAGCGCACTAGCTCTTATTAGCAAAACAGAACTGGGCACTAGACCCGCTCGCTTAGTGGGAGTCTCACTGTCCCACTTACAGCATTGTAATGAAGAACCTACCCTTTTTCATTTACTCGAGAACCCAGAACTTTCTGAGTAGAATCATAGCCTTAAAATAAGGCTACTCCTGAGTTTCTTGAGTACCCTGAGCTTCTTGATTTGGATTCAGCTGGGTTTTAATGGACTCTACGTCTTCTTCAGTCAAGCCCATTTCCTTTGCCAATTCTTCAACTGAGGCTGGGTCGCTCATGGCAACAGACATAATCTTCTGCATGACTTCTTCTGGTAACTGCAATTGCTGAATCGCCAAAAGAGCTCCCATGGGATTCTCCTTGAGCAAACTCACAATAGAGCGAAGTTGTTCTTCTTCTACACCAGCTTCTGTAAATATTTTTTTTAATTCAGACATCAGTTTCCCTACATGCGATCTATAGTATGAATGCCCAGCAATGATAAGCCGGTTTTAAGAACTTTTCCAGTGGCATCAACAAGTGCCAAGCGAGTTATCTTCAAGCTTTCAGTTTCAGCCTTTGCCACAGGGCAAAACTCAAACATACGACTGAAGCTTTTACTTAATTGATATAAATAAATACAAAGGTTTTGCGGCTTATTTTGCTCAATGGATCGTTCAACCAAAGCATCAAATTGATTCAGCTCACCCAAAAGTACTTTTTCAGCATCGCTACTCAGCAAAGACCAGTCACAGTCATTTAGTTCATACTTGCCAACTTTCCGTTTGATAGACTGAGTGCGAGCATAGGCATACATAAGGTATGGTCCCGTATTACCACTCAAAGAAGTCCATTCCTTCATATCGAAAACAATATTTTTCAAGTTATCTTGATTTAGCATACCATACTTGATGGTTGCTATGGCAATGGCCCGAGTTGCTTGTTCTATTTCCTCATCACTCCAATCGCCTTTATGTTTTTGCATAAATTCACGATTCACATAATCGCTCAACTGTTTCCGTAACTCAGAGAAGCTGATGACTGTGCCTTTTCTCGAACTCATTTTTCCCTCAGGCAAGGTCACAAGCCCGTACGCAAGGTGATAGCATTTTTTTGATTGCTCATAGCCAAGAAGCTCTAGAGTTTTAAAGACCTGCTGAAAGTGAAGACTTTGTGAGTAATCCACCACATACACACTGCGATCAATTTTAAAATTCTCAAATTTCTTTTTCGCTAAAGCAAGGTCTTTTGTAGAGTACAGTCCAGTTCCATCAGACTTGAGCAACATAAAAAAGCCTAATTTATCTTTTTGGAAATCAGCTCCTATGGTGCCCTCAGATTTAACGAGCAATCCTTTTTCATAAGCATCGAGAACAATTTGTTTACCTTCATCGCCCACTTCAGACTCGTAGAAGTAATGATCAAAACGACAATCGATCCAAGAGTAGATCTCTTTAAAATCATTTAATGACCATTCTCGAGTTTCTTGCCATAGCTCTTGCATGGAGGAATTTTTATCCTCTAAGGTTTTTAAGACCTCACTGACTTCAGTTGTCCGTTTCACCATTTCTGCAGCAACTTGTTTCTCTGCAGCTAAGGCATTTTCTTTGCGACCTACTTCGGTTAACTCTAAGCCATGGGAGGTGCCCTCAGGAAAAAGGTATATATTCTCACCATCCTTACCCTGATTCAGTTCTTTAATGCTACATATTACTCCATATGAAGTCACTCCTTTCATGTCTTTCTCTTCAACGAGGCGACCAGCAAGTTTAACTAATGGAGGGACATAAGCGACAATATCGCCAACTTTATAACCTTTACCACCACAGATAACTTGTCTTTCTTCTTTGCCCACGAGGAGTTGCACAACTTTCCACTTATCGTGGCTTGGGTGCTGAGTGATGGTTTTCACTTCAGCTGTGAGCATACCTGGATTTGGGTATTGAGTGAGATTTTTGAAATCCAATAGAATATCAGCCTGGCGATACAAATCTCCCAAAAATTCACCTTTATTAGTTGTGGGAATTTCTCTATCAGGCTCCATACCATAAACCCACAAGCACTTGGCAATATGAGTTCCTTCATCACCAATATAGTTGGCTGCCGTAACTTCATAACCACCAAATTCATATAAGCGAACCAGAGAGTCTCCTAAAGACACATTGCGCATATGGCCCACATGAAAAGCTTTGTGTGTATTGGGCTGTGAGTATTCAATCATCACTTTTTCGCCTTTACTTGCCCTAGGTTTAACACCTTCGCCAGCAAGAATATGGGGAATTATATTTGCTAAAAAAGCACTTTCCACGAAAAAGTTAAGATAAGGCCCCACTTGAACGACCTTCTGCACAACCTCGCTTGTACTTATACTTTTTTCAATGTTTGGTAGAAGAAGTGCAGCTATTTTCGGTGGAGCCATTTTCATCACTTTGGATAAAACAAAACAGGGAAATGCCACATCACCATGATCAACGCTTTTTGGCGCCTCTAGCTTCATTAATATCTCGTCTACCGAAGGCATCTCTCCTTCAAAATCTTGAAGACAAGATGCGATAATTTTTGCTACGCTTTCTTTTGCACTCATATATATACGGTTCCCTACTTGTGATCAGGGTACGGGAGTCGTTGTTTTATCAATATGATTTGGAGAGAGCTTAAGAGACATCTCATGTCACAAGTTTTTAAGGTAGCAGAAACCAGAAGAGGACCTAATAGGTCGGTGATTCAAGAATAAGTTCTGCTTAAGGATGAGAAAAAATGATTATCGGCTTAGATTTATTTTCTCAGATAATTCTTGATCGTAAGGGGGCTTAGAGCCGCTGAATATGAGCCGAATTGCTGTTTTGAGTTATCTTTCCCAAGGGGGTCTTTTGAGACGGTCAACGATTTGCTGAGCCCCTTCTCCACCCTGACCTAGTATTTTTGCCACATCCTGCTGGAAACTTGGTGTGTTTTGAAAATGCTGATCTATTGCTACTGCCATTGTTTTGGCTGAATCTAAATCATAAAACATATCTTCTTTTATGACTGTGCTGAGCAAGCTCAAAAGCTGGACCCATTCTCGACCTGAAAGCTCCATACCTCCTATAGCAAATGCATTTTCATCTCGGGCAACCTTTTTAGAATCTAAACTGTCTGGTCTCTTTCGACTTGGAAGAGGGAGGGATACAACTTTTCGTTCGCAGCGGGTTGCTTGTGCTAGCATATAAACTCACTATTAAAAGCATTGCAGAAATTAGATGATAACTCCGGGACCCAGACGTTCAAGACCAGAATTCACATTTGAGCGGGAATTGATTTCTTGTTGGTTTTAAATATTTTATGTGAAATCTGAAAAATTGAGCAAATATAAGGGCGATTCACTAATGTTAATTTCACATTAGAGCATTATGCTTTTTTAAAAAGATACAATGAATTTTTACGGGGCGCAAAAAATCAAAATTATTTGCCAACCTTCACATTTGTTTCACTTCACATTTGCTCTGAGTCAAGCTGTCTTGAGTCAAGGCTTTAGGACTCAAAACGTTTCGAGGCAAGCTAGGTAGCCTGCTGATGCATTCCAGCGCATCAAATGCGCGTATTAAATGACGCCTAATTAGGCAGTTATGAGCTTTTAGCTAAAACAATACAGCTTCTAGTAGGCAAATAGAGTTTGACTTCGCATGTCTCATAAGGGATCACACTTCGAGGCAAGGCAGGAATAGCAATAGACTCATCTATACGGTCAAAGCCGCCAAATTGACCAGAATCGCTATTGAGCACAATTTTATAATCAGCCTCTTCAAGCTCCACAGGGAAGTCAGCAAAAGACTCACCTGGGTTAAAGTTAAAAGCAAAAATTAAGCTTTCTCGTTTAAATACAAGCACTTGGCGCTCAACATCACAAATCAGTAAATGAGGTTGTGGAGCTTGAAAGGCATCATGCTCAGACATCATATGAATGGCTGCTTTATCAAAATCTCCCAAACTAGAATAACGGAGCTCTTGGTTATCACGCAAACTCCATTGACGACGTGCATAATGATAAGACCAGTCATTTCCTTCTCTAGGAAAATCGATCCATTCTGGGTGACCAAATTCATTACCCATAAAGTTTAGATAAGAATGACCAGCTGTAGACATGGTTATAAGGCGAATCATTTTGTGCAAAGCCATACCACGGTCCACCAATAAATTCTGACTATCTTTGCGCATATCGGTATACATAGCAGCATCGATCAAGCGGAAAATAATGGTTTTATCACCCACCAAGGCTTGATCGTGGGACTCGGCGTAATTCACAACTTTCTCATCGTTCCTGCGATTCGTGAGTTCATAAAATATCTCCTCGACATTCCAATCTTGATCCTGCTTTTCTTTAATGATCTTAATCCAATAATCTGGAGTTCCCATAGCCAGACGGTAGTCAAAGCCAATACCGCCTTCACTGAGACTGCTAGCCATGCCTGGCATGCCACTCATATCTTCAGCGATGGTAATAGCTCGTGGATCCAAGGTATGAATTAATTCATTGGCCAAACTTAAGTATGCCAAAGCTTCATCGTCTTGGCCGCCATTAAAATAACTGTCATAGTCACAGAAACTGCGTTCAAGGCCATGGTCGAAATAAGTCATACTAGTGATACCATCCATACGGAATCCATCAAAACGGAATTCCTCAATCCAGTAACGACAATTCGAAAGAAGAAAATGCAAAACCTCAGCTTTGCCGTAATTGTAACAACGCGAATCCCAAGCCATGTGATCACCCTTAGGGCCATCATGAAAAAATTGATACAAAGTTCCATCAAATCGACTAATCCCCTCGACCTCATTTTTTACAGCATGGGAGTGGACTAAATCCATAATCACTCGGATTCCCATCCCATGAGCGGTATCAATAAGCTCTTTGAGCTCCTCGGGAGTTCCAAAACGAGAAGAAGGGGCAAATAAACTCGACACATGGTAACCAAAAGAACCATAATAAGGGTGCTCTTGAATGGCCATAAGTTGCACCGTATCATAACCTGCATCAGCAATACGTGGCAAAACATGTTCTTGAAATTGCTGATAAGTTCCCACGGCACCCTCTTCTTGAGACATCCCAACATGGGCCTCATAAATCATAGGGTTCGTTTTTCCAGGCTTCTTATCGTTATTCTTCCACTTATACTCTTCGCAATCCCACACCTGAGCAGAAAAGCTATGATCGTCCTCGCTTTGAACCACACGCTGACACCAAGCTGGAATTCGGTCGCCTTCACCACCTTCCCAAATCATATTTAAGCGGTATAAGTCATTATGCTTTAATGTCGCCAATGGCATCTTGAGTTCCCACACCCCTTCTTCCAAAGCGACACACTTAAACTCTTCTTTTCTTTGCCAATCACTATGCATGCCAATGAAGTAGATTGCCGTAGCGTTTGGGGCCCACTCACGGAAAACCCAGCCATCTTTATCTTTATGGAGCCCAAAATACTCATGCCCCGAAGCAAATTCGACGAGACTAGAGTTCTTTTTAACTAATTTCTGACGAGTTTTTTCTGTTAAATCGATGCGATGACTAATAGCCCCCTCAAAAGGGCGAAGGTAAAGATCATTAACTACGATTTGAGGAGTATTTTTCACAAGATTTCCTTCGAGAGGTGGCTGAAAGAGCATTCAACAGGGACCTTAAAGAAAACAACCTCATTGCACCTCTTTTTTCGGAAAATCTGAGTTTATCTAAATATTTATATTTTTGAGCTCTTCGACCTAGTCCTTAAACCCTTGAAAATAAACAGAAATGCCCTTATATCTAGACCATCTCCAAGCCAAAGCGATAAACAAAGCCAAAATGAACTTTTACCCAACGAATGAGGTATTTTTTACCATCTTCGAGAGCGATATGGCTTCCAATGCCTGCAAATTCAGAGCCAAAGGAAAAACCACCAAGACCCTTATCACTTTTATCACAACAATAAAGAGCTTTCTTAGCAAAAGAGTCACAATCTAGACTATTGACTCCAATGCGCTCAAATAATGCACATGACCTCTGTTCTTTTCTCGCTTTTTGACTCATAATATCTCTTAGAAAATACAAAAAATAAAATATCTTTACAAATTCTTACTCAAAATATATGTAAAAACATCATAAAATCCAGTCATAATCTAAGGAAAAAGTGTGAGAATATTTACACCCTGTTTCTTTCATGCCATTCCTGCCTCAAGTGCTTGTAAAAAAAAACTTTAACCTATATTTTCTAGCCTATGGGGGCGACTCGGCTTCGACTGCTATAGTGTTCTTTTTAACTGCGAGGAGAGGATGATCGTTGGCCTCTTTAATAATCGGTCAAACAATAGTTGATGAATCTTATTCTGAAACTACTTACGCTCTAGCTGCCTAGTTGTAGTTATTGTGTAAACAAGTCTGTCGGTTTTTTAATCGGCTGCCTATAGAGTCTGACTCCTTCTAAGATTTTATAGCCACCAGAAGGGCGAAGTTACATTGTTGACAGGGTGTGGCGGGTTCTTACTGAAGACGGTTGGTTGTTCTAACCTACGTCCGTCTAAAACAGAATAGGACTACCCTCGTAGACGTTCTGAGGAAAATATAGTTAGGACGCGGGTTCAATTCCCGCCGCCTCCACTGAATTCCTTCGCTATATAACTAAATATAGCGAAGGTTTCATTTTTTAAAATATCGCTGAAAACATAAAAATTATTCTTGTTAGGCTAACTAACCAGGAATTTTCAATGGCAGTTCTCCGCAGTATTTTTGAAGCGAGGATTCCCAATCCAACCTGTCTTCAGCAGATACAGTGCTATTACCAAGCTTATAGTCCAGCCCCAACTCAGCATATTTATATTTTCCCATATCGTGGTAAGGCAATATTTCTATAAGCTCTAGATTCCTAGTTCTCCTAGCCATCTTGCCTATCGCCTCAAAATGCTCGTTTGTATTGTTCACGCCTGGAACAATAGGACAACGGAGCCTGACCTTTACTCCAGAGTTCAGAATGAATTCAAAGTTAAGGTCTAGTGAAGCCCCACTCACTCCTGTCCATTTTCTATGAAGCTCAGAGTCGCTATGTTTGTAATCCAGTAAAACGAGATCTATTTGAGGTAGAATTTTTTGCCACTGCTCTTTTTTTCCAAAACCCGTCGTGTCGAGAGCAGTGTGTATCCCGACCTTTTTTGCTTTCTTAGCTAATTCTAAAACAAACTCAAATTGAAGCATGGGTTCACCACCTGAGAGAGTCAGTCCTCCTCCAGTTTTTTCGAAAAACAAACGATCTTTTTCTATTTGCGACCACAGCTCTTTGAACCCTAGAGTTTCTCCGTAAGTTTTTGTTTTTCCGCTTTTCGATATGCAAGTCTGCGCTTCAAGGGTTAAAGCCTCTGGGTTGTGGCACCACGCACAGCGCAGGGGACACCCCTTGAAAAAGACCGTCGTCCTAACCCCAGGCCCATCCACCATGGAACCACGCTGAATATCAAAAACTATAGCTTTATCTGCGCTCATATCAATAAGCGTTTCTTGCCACTACTTCTTGCTGAATTTCTTTAGGGAGATCCACAAACCTGGCGCTGTAGCCTCCAAGCCTCACCAGTAAATGCCCGTAATCTTGAGGGTTGGCTATGGCGTCCTCAAGCTCATCCCTAGAAGTAATGGTTATCATACACTGTGCCCCCCCCAAAGAAAAATACCCGTCGACCAAGCTCACAACTTCGCTGTAATGCTTTTTCAGAGTCTCTTTTGCAAAGCGGATATTATGAACGGCCCCTGCGTGATACTGACATGAAAGCTTGAGGATAGAGTTAAAAAGAGCTGTTATACCAGACTTATCCCTCCCTGTGCTGGGGGTGTGCCCATTGGTGACTGGCTGCCCATCCCTTCGACCATCTGCACTGGCTCCTGTATGCGCCCCCAGAGTAATATTGGCGCTATTATTGATGACGACAATCAAGAAATGGTGCAGATCGACCAACTTCGCTTGAGCACGGGTGAGTTTGCACAGATGTAAATTAAGCCTTTCGGCAAACTCATCCACTTCGTCTATGTCGTTACCAAATTTTGGTAGATCTAACACCTTCTCCAAAAGTTCTTCATGACCGTCAAAGTCGACATCTAAGCACTTGATATAATCGGTCATGCTCAAAGCTTCATCTTCGAAAACCAGCTGATTTATCGCATACATACTGTCCGATACGGTAATATTCCCGTAACTTTCCAGGGTTCCTCCAAGCATTTCCATTCCTCCCTTCAGCATGGGCCTAGCTCTTTCCACACAACTATCCAGCATCAAACTCATTGCTAAAAATCCAGCCTCCTCTTCCAGCACGTCAAACTGCAGTTTTTGAAACCTTGCACACTGGACAATGGCGTACTCAAGCTGAATCTTATAGGCATCCTCAACATCTTTGTAAGATAAAAAGTCTAAGCCATTAGGCTAGAGTTTCGCCATTTTTGACATTGAGCAGCCATTGGCAATTCGCTCAGTTCACGCCGTCGCCTTGTCATTGATTTCGACAGGATTAACAGGATTTACATGATTTTCGGACTGTATTCCCTGTACTTCCTTCTTATTTCCACCGACGTTCCAAAGTTTATCAGTAGACCCAAATCGATTCTCGTTGCAGTGAGATAGTTCACCAACTGGGTTTCATGAATTGGGTTGATCCTTCGGATTGCCTTGATTTCAAGGATTATTTGATCATTCACTACCAGGTCAGCAAGATAATCCCCGACAATTTCCCCTTTATACTTCACCTTCAAAGGGACTTGTTTTCGGATATCGAA
>JADGBV010000309.1 GCA_015231345.1 Planctomycetota bacterium | reverse complement strand
TTTTGGGTACGGTAAAATAGAGTATATCTCTCAAGTCTGTATTTCTGCATTTATGATCATTGGTTGTATCTACCTATTTGTTGATTCCGCTATTGTCATAGGCACAGGAACAATCATTGTTCCTCATTGGGTTGTCTTTTTTACAGCGATTGTATCTGCTCTTTTTAATGCAGTCATGTATAAGTTTTCTTCTTGTGGGGCGAAAGAGTTAAAAAGTCCGACATTGAAAGCTCATGCTGAGCATAATAAAATTGATATAGCATCCTCTATTCTTGTTGCCATTGGGGTTTTGGCAACGCGTAATGGAATGGAGTGGGTCGACCCTGTGATTGCCATTATCGAATGTGCTCATGTTCTCTATGGAAGTACAAAGATTTTCTGGAGTGGTTATAAAGGAATCATGGATGCAAATTTACCTCCAGTTGAAATTGCAACGATCACACGCATGACCATGGAGATTCCGGAGGTTGTTAGGGTTGAATCAGCTCGTGCTCGTGAGTCTGGACATCGCATTTTTCTTGATATGGTCGTTCGTTTAGCGCCTCATCTTACAGTTGCAGATTCCAAGCGGATCGGGAACTCTTTACGGACTCATTTACGCAGTAATAATGAAAATCTCACTAATATTCATGTTCAATTTATACCAGCGGGGGAAGCTAAGTGACTAAGGCGCCTCGCGATTGCTCAAAATGTGGACAGACGGTTCCCTGGGTGTGCTTTTTTGGCAACTCAGCCATGGCCATTTTCAAAATATTCGTTGGAACAGTTTCTGGTTCACAGGGTCTCGTTGCTGATGGGATGCACTCCGGTAGTGATGTTTTAGCTACCATCATGGTCATCATTAGTCTACGGATTTCAGGCCGTGACGATGATGAAAAGCACCCCTGGGGTTACGGAAAGATAGAGTTCCTTGGCGCATTAATGGTTTATGTTGTTCTGTTTATTCTTTCCTTGTACCTCCTCTATGAGGCGGTGACTAAAATTGCATCAGGGCAGATAACTCCCCCAGCTATGATCTCCGCTATTGCTGCTGCCATGTCTATTTTGACAAACTATATTCTTTCTGGCTATGGTTTTTGTGCCGGAAAACAGTTGAGTTCGCCAGCCATGATTGCAAATGCAAACGAAAATAAGGCTGATATGTTATCGAGTTTTGCTGTTATTGTTGGTATTGTCGGTGCTAATATGGGCTTCGCGGCTATGGATTCTTTAGCAGCCGTTGTTGTTGCGCTTATCATTATGAAAACAGCCTTAGAGCTGGGGCTTGAGGCTTTAAGAAATTTGCTGGATGCATCTCTTGAGCCTGAAAAAATTGAACTTCTTCAAGAGCATGTCTTGGAGTGCCGAGGCGTAAAAGGAGTTAGGTATATTAAGGCAAGGCGTGTCGGACAATCTGTCTGGTTAAATATAACGGTTCTTGTGGATGAAAAGTTGCCTATAACTGAGGCTCATGAGATTACGCGTCAGGTGCGTTTGATGCTGATACGGCATTTTCGTCATATTAAAGATATAAGTATTGCTTTTTCATGTAAATGATTTTCAGGATATATAATGAGCAGATCAAAAAAAGAGAGCACACAAACTCCTAAAGGTTACGAGGCTGTCGAACACAAAGAGAGTGCTAGCACTCCTGAGGTGGAGTCAGTTCAGGCGACACAGAGTGCGGTTGCTGTAGCGGAAGAAGATAATAGCAAGGTTAAGAGTGTAGAATCATTAACCGAAAGCACTCCCTGTCCATCTGCAGCAAATTGTGCTAACGATTCAGGAAGTGAAGAGTATTTTGCTCAGAATAGTTCTTCTAGTACTGCAAAACAAGGGGCTTCTGTTGCTGGGCCAAAAACAAATATCCAAATGATGATGTTTTCTGTTTTGGCGGTAACAGAAAGAATTCTTAATCAGTTAATGTTCTTGTATAAGTCGATATTTGTGATTAATCACCAGATTAAAACAATTTTTTTCAAGGAAAAAGGTTTCACTTATTTTGATAAAGGAAACTACCCGAAAGCTCTTGAGCAGTTCAGCTCTTCTCTGGAAAAGGAAAATTCTGACGATGCAGAGGTTCTCTTTTATAAAGGTTTGTCTCATGCAAACCTCAATGAATTTGCTGATGCTGAGGCTAGCCTACTTCGTGCGAATGAGCTGGAACCAAACGATCATGATATCTTGCGGGAGCTAGGGAATACGTGCTATAAGCAGGAAAGACATAAAGATGCTATCAAGATGTTGAACGCATCAATTGAACTTAAGCCAGAACAAGACAAAGTCCTTTATACTCTTGGCTCAGCATATGAGAAACTGGAGCAGTATGAAGATGCCTATAAAATGTTTAATTTGGCGATTGATCTTCAACCCACAGAGCCACTTTATCAGCATGCATTGGGTTTTGCTTATGAAGCAAATGGAAGACATGAGGATGCCATGAAGCAATTTCGTAATGCGATGGAGTTGGAGAGCACGCGCTCCTGATCATTTGAAATACTTTTATAACAATCCAGGAAGTTGTGCTCTTTTAAAAGAGTTCTTCAAGAAGTTTATCCTCAAACAATCTGAGTACTAGTCTGGGTTAATGATATGAAGTATATTTCTGAATCCCTACGCAAGATATTTCCTGAAGATATCGATCAGATGGAACCGGTAAAGAGTAGCTGGCTCAAAGACTTTTTTGCTAAGTGCACCAAAAATCGTTGGTATTTCCTTTTTGGGGTGGTTTTTGTTATTGTATACATCTTTACCCATGCCTATTATTACAATAACTTTGTTCTCCTAGAGACACAAGTTATGGCTGATCGCGCTCAGATTGAAGTGCATTTGCAGAGAAGAAAGAACCTAAGTATAAACCTGACTCGAACTGTTATGGATTATGCTAAACATGAAGATACCATGTTTAAGTATATGGCTGAACTTCGAGCAGGCTCTTTGAATAATCGTGACAGTATACTCGAAAAACTAGCGACCAAGGGAGTTATAGATCCCTCAAGTTTGAGTGATGACCAAATGCAAGCCATTATGGCAAAAATGATGGCGCTTGCAGAAAATTACCCAAATCTGCGACTCAGTGAAAATTTCCAGCGCTTTATGGACGCTCTAGTTGATATTGAAAACCGTATTGTTGAAATGCGTATGGCATACAATATCTCATGTAATAATTATACGACCTACCTTCGTCAATTTCCTCAAAATATGCTTGCGTACCCTCTTGGTTTTGAGCAGTTTGATTTTATTGAAGTTGATGCAGATGTTGCCGATTTTAATAAACTAAGTGCAAGGAAGGTGAATACGCCATGAATATGGAGTATCCCAAAGATTTTAAATCTGCTTCCATTGCAGTCGGTGTTGCAGTTATTGTCGTTATCGTCATGTTTGCTGCCCTGTTTTTTGATGAACCCCTAACTCCTTCGGGTAGTGTTGTTCAATCAAAAACGATTGGTTCCACTGCGTTACATCTCAATGTGCAAAATGTGAATCCCGTAATGGCTCAGCAGCTTATGCTGAAGAATAGTACAGGTGTTATTATAAATGATGTTCCGAGAGGAACGGCCCGCAGACATTTGGATCTTCGACGAGGGGATGTGATTCTTATGTATAATAAAATCCCCATTCATTCTGTCGCTCATTTAAATCACTTAATGGGGCAGAGTCGTCAAGGGGATCTGGTGACTCTCGACCTTTCTCGTAAGGGAAGGACTTTTGCGGTCAGCACAAAAATTCCCCAGACAGCAAATGTTCAGGTTTGGGATCGAAGTGCTTTTTGTGCTTTCCTCGTAGTCTTAGTTCTCGTACTTACCTTTATAGCGCTTTTCTTTAACCTTGGGCACCGAACAGTCGTTGTTGCTCTTGGAGCGGTTTCCATGATGGTGATTGGTTCGACTTCTGGATTCTTCTCACAAGCCAAGGCTTTTGATTCAATTCAGATGAGCCCCATTATGATTTTTATTGGCATGAGTATATTTTCTCTTCTTCTAGAAGAGTATCGCTTTATCGATTATATGGCCAAAAAAGTGATTTTGGTTATGAAGGCGGATGCGACAAAGGTTGTGCTCTCATTGTGTCTTGTGACCTACATATTTTCTCTTTTGGTTAATAACCTATCCACAAGACTAGTGGTGATTCCTGTGACACTATACGTTGCTAAAGGGATGAATTTGAATCCCATTCCTGTGGTTATTGCGGAAATCATATCGTCAAATATAGGTGGCGCGTCAACGATGATTGGTGACTTCCCAAATATGCTTATTTCCTCGAGTGCCAATCTTCATTTTATAAGCTTCATTGTGTATATGGCTCCCATATGTTTGGTGCTTCTTGCTGCAATGCTATTTTATATGAACGCTGTTGACTTTTCTCGCCAGCCACAGTTTTCAGATTCAGTTGTTAAAGAAAGGTTTCTAGCACAGGTGAAGGTTGAGCTCGATTCCATTCAGGTACAGTGGTCACGCATAAAAGTTCTCGGTGGAGTTATGGTAGGGGTGATTGTAGCCTTTCTTTTTCTTCCACTTTTTGGTGTTAAGCCGCCAGCGATTGCCCTCGGGGGAGGTTTTCTTATGCTTGCAATAGAAAATCAGCGAGCGTCCAAGATACTTAAAAAGATTAATATTTCAGATGTTTTGTTTTTTATCTGTATGTTTATTCTTGTGGGTGGTGCTTTACATTCGGGATTACTTAAAGAGCTTTCCGATATGATGATTCGCTTTACCCAAGGAAGCAT
>JADGBV010000308.1 GCA_015231345.1 Planctomycetota bacterium | reverse complement strand
AAGATGTACTTAACCTGCTTGAGGGCGTGGGTATCTTTGGCGTACAAGTTCAAGGCTCTCAGAAAGAACTTCCCCTTGTGCACCCAGCGAGGTGTGGCGTGCTCGTTAAAGATGGTCAAGAAATCGGTTACTTAGGTGAATGTCACCCTACGGCTGCCAAGAAAATGTCGTTGAGGAAAAGATTGTCATTTTGCGTCCTTTTTGAACCATTAGGCCTTCAAGAAGAGAAAATTCAGTCTTTTTCAAGCCTGGATAAATTCCCCCCCGTGCCCTTTTCTTTATCTCTTTTAGTGGATGAAAAAACAACAGCAGGTGAGGTTTTATCTGTGATTCAAGGCGTCGATACTCAATGCATAAGAGATTTACATTGGCTGGAAAATTATTCTGGCGCCCCCATTCCCGATGATAAAATTTCCATGACCGTAGCTATGAATTTCAGGCGTTCGGACCGAACCATGAATAGCGATGAAATCCAAAAATTACAGGATGAAATCATTCAAGCTGCAGCCAAGCAAAATTTCATACTCAGGGAAAAATAATATGTCAAAAGTCAGTGTCGTCGGACTAGGTTATGTTGGTTTACCTTTGGCGGCGGCCTTTGGCAAAAAAGGGCATGAGGTTATTGGTTTTGATGTTCAAGAAAAGAAACTTGAACAGTTAAGAGAGTTTGAAGACGCAACTGGAGAAGTGAATTCTGCGGACCTTAAAGCGGCAGGGATCCAGTATACTTCTGACCCAGCTCTAGTACAAGGCTCCGAGTTTATTGTGGTTGCTGTGCCTACCCCTATCGATCAAGCGCGTCAACCTGATCTCACCCCTTTGGATAAAGCTTCGCAGGCGATTGCGCCCTACTTATCTAATCGCGTAGTGGTAATTTATGAATCTACGGTGTATCCCGGGGTTACTGAAGAGTACTGCTTGCCTGTTTTAGAGTCTGCTGGTAAAGTAAGAGGGGAAGACTTTCGTTTAGGCTATAGTCCAGAGCGAATTAACCCTGGTGATAAAGAACATACGATCGATAAAATAATAAAAGTCGTCAGCGCAGAAGACGAACAAACCTTAGATGAGGTCGCCAAACTTTATGAATCCGTCGTTACTGTAGGTGTGCACAGGGCAGAATCCATCATGGTGGCCGAAGCTGCAAAAGTGATCGAGAATACTCAGCGGGACTTGAATATCGCTCTGATGAATGAGCTTTCAATTATATTTGATAAAATGGGTATCCGCACGCGTGATGTGCTGCGAGCAGCAGGCACGAAGTGGAATTTCCTCAATTTTTATCCAGGTTTAGTTGGCGGCCACTGCATTGGTGTTGACCCTTATTATTTAACTCACCGTGCCGAAGCTTTGGGCTATATTCCACAGGTTATCACTGCAGGTCGACGCATTAATGATGGTATGGGCAAAAGGGTTGCTGAAAAGACTGTGAAGTTTTTAATCAATGCCGGCTCCAAAGTCAAAGGAGCGAAGGTGCTCGTTTTGGGTATGACCTTCAAGGAAAATGTTCCAGACTTTCGTAATTCAAAAGTTGTGGATGTTGTCAAAGAACTCAAAGAATATCAGGCCAATGTTTTAACTCATGATGTGCACTGCCCCGAAGGTGAGATGTTCAGAGATGCTGATAGCCCATGTGTGAACTTAGAGGAAGTAAAAGGGGTCGATGCGGTTATTTTAGCCGTGGGTCATGATGAATACCGCAAAATGAGTGTTCAGCGCATTAAGGAGCTGTATTCTGAGATAGAACAGCCTATTTTTATTGATGTTCAATCTGTTTTTGCTGAAGCGCAGCTCGAAAAAGAAGGCTTCGTTTACTGGCAATTATAATAGAGTTTCGATTTCTATTCAACCACAGAGGGGTTTTTCCCTAGCCTTTGCTGTGATATTTGCGAAAAATAAGCGTAGGGCTCACTTGTTCAAAGAACCAACCCGCGAAGGCTCGTCCTATGGCGAAAAACTCTGGAACTGGGAGTTTTCTAAATGAAGATCACCCAATCGCTTATAACAGTTTTTTATTCTAAAAACCAAGTGAATGTATGAAATACCTCATTGTGATTCTAAGTATATTTAACCTGAGTAATCAGGCATATGCAAAACCTCTCAAAGTCTACATCCTAGCAGGACAATCTAATATGGAGGGACATGCTAAAGTAGAGACCTTTGACTATATCGGGGAAGATAGGGCAACAGCTCCACTCTTAAAAGACATGCGTGGCCGAGATGGCAAACCCAAGGTCTGTGATAGAGTCTGGATATCCTACTTTACGGGGTGGGAATCATTTGGTGAGGGCTATGGGAAGTTGACCACTGGTTATGGTGCTCGGCACGATCCAACTAAAGATGGAGCTAAGATTGGCCCTGAGTTCATGTTCGGGATCACCATGGAGGAAAAACTAGGAGAACCCATTCTTATTATCAAGACGGCTTGGGGTGGCAAGAGCCTAAATACTGACTTTAGACCGCCCAGCGCTGGACCCTACAAACTCCCAACATTGACTGAGCAGCTTTGGGCAAAACATCCTAATGGTGCCCATGGTATTCCTAAAGAGTCAGATCGTGCAGCTTGGATGAAAAAGAAACATGAAGCTACTGGGGTCTATTATCGTATGATGATTAAACATATAAAATATGTCCTCAGCGATATCAAACGTATTTACCCAGGATATAAAAAGAATCAGGGGTACGAACTTTCTGGCTTTGTCTGGTTTCAAGGTTGGAATGATATGTGTGATAGTACGACCTACCCCTATGGGAATAAAAACAATCGATATTCAGAGTATAGTGAACTGCTCAGACACTTCATCCGTGATATACGCAAAGAATTAAAGACTCCTGAACTGCCCTTTGTTATTGGAGTTATGGGGGTAGGTGGCATGACGGACACTCGAAAAGACTTCCGTGACGCTATGGCAGCACCAGCCACACTGCCTGAATTTAAAGAAAACGTGCTGGCTGTTGAGACAGCACCTTACTGGGAAGAGGCTTTGGGGGAGATTGACAATAAACGCGCTAAAGTGCGTCAGATGGCTTGGTTTCTGAGTAGCAATCACAAGGATCACCCCAATAAAGACAGTAGTATGACCAAGGAGCAACAACAGGAATACGTCAAGAAGTTCCAGCAAGAACTGATATCACCTGAAGACGAGGCTATGTGGAAGCGAGGAGCATCAAATGCAGGTTATCACTACCTTGGTTGTGCCAAAACCATGGCTCAGATTGGCAAGGCATTTGCCGAGGCGCTTCTAAAGAATTAAGGGTTGTGGTACAAAATAACTAAGAATCTGAATAAAATCTATTCTACACACTAAAAGTGGATATATTGCCGATAGAAAGATTCTTCTCTTAATGGCAGCGAACGACCTTGGCCTTTTTTTCGTGTCTCCTATAGACCTTTAATCAGTCGGGGTGCTTCAGAAACCATGTAAAGGGGAAGTGAAAGCAAGGTGAATTCATGCTCACTGTTTGTAATTGCATGACTTTTTGCCTTACATACCGAGGGGCTATCGAGGTTGAAACGCAAAGCTACTTTCGATTTTTTCTCGGCAGCAAACACCTGTAGAGATTTTAAGCTACCGGTTGTCCCTGCTTTCACTTCTACGGGAATAATTTGTCCCTCTATTTCAAAAAGGTAATCAAGCTCAGCTGCACTGCCCTTCTTTTCGCGATTCCAGTAGAATAACTCGGGATCTTCAAAGGAGGTGTGACGACTAACCCACTCTTGACCTACCACCTGTTCCGCAAGAGCTCCTCGATTAGCTAAAATCATCTGTTCACCCAATAAGTTGGACATTTTCATTTTTAGAGAACGAAGAACGAGTCCTATATCTAAAAAAAGTGGTTTGTAGTCATTATCTTTCCTTTCTGCTTGCAAAGGGAGATGATTTCCTGAGCTATGATAAGCACAATGAATCACACGAGCCATTTTGAGCATTCGAATAGTGTCTGCTAAATCTTTCGCTCGCTCTTCTCGACAGATATCGACATACTTAAGCTTTGCCCCAATCAAGTGCGGAACTTTTTCCATAGTCATTTGTAAGCGCTGTATAGATACGCGTTTTTTGTACTTAGAGAAATCATCGCGATAGGTCTGAATAATTGAAGTTAGCTCTTGCTCAGCTTGAAGCGGCGAATCATTTTCCGCCACTTCACGAACAGCTGCTGGCATTCCTCCAATAGCCATATACCTTCTGAACCATTCCAGTAATTTAATATGAATGGATTTAGGAATATTTTCCATTACATCATAAACTCGTATATACTCAAGTAAAGCATCTTGCCCATGAGCCACCATAAATTCTCCAAAGTCCATCGGGCCCATGAATAAGTACTCAATTCTTCCAACGGGCATAGAGAAAGAGTGCTCCTCCAAGACAAAATCAAGAAGTGATCCTGCTGCTATTACATGAAGTGCAGGAGCCTTTTCATAAAAATACCTCAACTTAGCAAAGACTTCGGGAGCTCTTTGAATTTCATCGAGGAAAAGAAGAGTTTTTTTTTTTTTTTTTGGTTGTTCCGCATCAATCGATATAAGCTCAAATACTCTCTCCAGACTACTACTCTGGAAGAGATCAGCTTTCTCTGGAGATTCATCGAAATTGAGTTCTATAGTATTATTGAAGTATCTCTGGCCAAAATCAGTAACTAAATGAGATTTTCCTACTTGCCGTGCCCCCCGCATAACCAAGGGCTTGCGGTTTGTTCGATTTTTCCAGTCTATGA
>JADGBV010000307.1 GCA_015231345.1 Planctomycetota bacterium | reverse complement strand
AATTGGCGCCCAAGCTTTAATTAAAGCGACAAAGGTCGATGGTATTTACGACAAAGACCCTAAAAAGTTTGATGATGCGCAGCGTTTCGAGCGTATTTCTTATGGTGAAGTTTTAGAACGCAATTTGAAAGTAATGGACCTGGCAGCCATTGCTCTTAGTTCAGATAATCAATTGCCAATTCAAGTTTTTAATTTCACGGCTGAAGGTCATTTAGAGCGACTTTTAGCAGGAGAGGTTATGGGTACCTTAGTCGGAGGAAAAAATGCCTGAGACATTAGTATTAGAAACGGAAGAGATAATGGAAAAGGCTATTGCAGCCTTGGAGCGTGAATTCAAACGCTTACGTTCCGGTCGTGCGACTCCTGATATGGTTGAACATATTCGGGTAGACTACTACGGATCTGAAACCCCACTCGCGCAGGTTGCTAATATATCAGCTCCCGAACCACGTTTGTTGGTGATTAAAGCTTTTGATAATAGCGTCCTAGCCGAAATTGAAAAAGCTATCGTTCGTTCAAATATGGGCATCAACCCACAAAATGACGGCAAAATGATTCGTTTAAACGTTCCTCCTCTAACTGAAGAGACACGTAAGAAGCTCGTGCAAGATACTAAAAAAGCTCTTGAGCATGGCCGAGTTAGCGTAAGAAATGCAAGGCGTGATGCGAATAAAAAGGTCGAGACATTCTGTAAAGACAAACTTATATCCGAAGACCAGCGTGATTCAATGAAAGGCGAAGTCCAAGACTTGACAAGTAAGTTTGAGGATAAACTGCAAACCTTGCAGAAAGATAAAGAGAAAGAACTTCTCACTGTATAAGTAACTAAAGGGCCAGTAGCTCAGTCGGTAGAGCAACGCACTTTTAATGCGTGTGTCCCAGGTTCGATTCCTGGCTGGCTCATTTGAAAAGCCTTGTAACTCAGAGTTGCAAGGCTTTTTTTATTGGAGGGGCTAATTTACCCCATCAAGTCTCCCTCGCGTCCCTAATCGTTTTTGACGCACCCAGGCTAGCGCAATGACCACAAGCACGATGGACCCCATAATGATAGCCCAGCGGGGCACTAAAATCGGATCTCCCGTAGCATAGGAATGTTTCCCGCTCAAATAGAAGTTCACCCCAAAGTAGGTCATGAGTATAGTGGAAAAGGCCAGTACTGAACAGGTCGCCTGCAATACCTCGGAGTAGACAGCTTTGAGAAGCCTGAGATGAATCACCAATGCATAGGTTATGATAGCGATATAGGCCCATGTCTCTTTGGGATCCCAGCCCCAGTAGCGTCCCCAGCTTTCATTGGCCCAGATGGCGCCGAGGAAGTTGCCTATGACCAACAAAGTCAGCCCAAGGATCTGGTATGCTTCACTAAGATCAGCTAGGTTTCTGACTTGTTTTGAGATGCTGCACGTCGTGCACGGCACTGCCATCAAAATCAGGGAGAAAAAACTTAGCAAGCAGGCTATTCCAAAGAAACCATAACTGGAGATTATGACTGAGACATGTATGCTCAGCCATAATGATTTTAATACCGGAACCAAATTTGTGATTTCCGGGTCAATACTATTCAAGTGAGCTACGAATAGAAATATTCCTCCCATCAAAAGTGAAGAACTGGAAACAAAGAGGGAACGCCGCGCACAACACAAACCCGCTGCGACTGAAAAGAATGCGATGGCAATCAAGGACTCGTAAGTGTCGCTGAGTGGCATATGTCCGCTTACATAAGCCCGCATGGCAAGTGCGGTGCCGTGCATAATCAAAAGCATAACAGCGCAGAGAGAAAGGCTACGTGAGAGCCAGGAGCATACTTGCTTTTGCCGCAGACTTTCATAGAAGGCCACAAAAATGCCCAAGAATCCCAAGCACAGGTAGATAAGCATAAGTTTGGGAAATAGGTTGAGGTGGTGATACACGAGTTCCATGGTGATGGAGAATTCATCGGGGTATACCTCAGCTCCATGGCGTTTTTGAAAATGAAGCATCTCCTCTAAATGTAATGATGCCTGGTTATAGTTTCGAGCAAAGACCGCATCAATAAAGGAGCGGGATGAATCCTGCAATGCATCAGTCTGATCGTCGCTTAGGTGATCCCATATACGAATAAAGCCATACCAGCTATAGCTAGGGTCATCAGGAGCGGGAAATATTTTCAGAAGCGTTCCTTTTTGAACCATCAATACAATAGAAACACGCTCATCTAGCTTTAGAATTTCTTTTTCATCTTCACTCCTCTCGAAGGGAAGCATTGCTGATACCTGCGCTACATCTTGCTCTAATCGATACTCTCCCTTTGTATCAAAGAATGCCTGAAAACTGACCATCTTCACCTTAGAAGACTGTTCTAGTTTTTCTTTAACACGATTGGATTTTACCCTAATCAGGGGAATCTTCTTCCATATATTCGGTCGAGAGAGCAGCCCCAGCACAACTTGATTGTGGTTCATGCCATACAGAGATGAACTCTGAGTCACCTTTCTTAAAACTTCACGATTCAAAGTGTCGAGGGGTTTGATGCGTCCCATGCGTGACTGAACCATCAATCGACCAAATTGCTCACTGAGTTCACGAGACCCTTCCCGGTGGTCGTCGAGATACTGTGCTATGAAGGGGCTCAAAGATGAAGCCTCAGCTTGCTCAGAGTGCAGCACGACTCCGCATAACAAGACAGACGCTATGGTCGAATGGTTGATACGTCTTATCAGTACTCTAAAACGGGATTTCGGGTGTGCTATATTGAGGAGTAGTCCCATAAACAGAAGGGCATAGCCGAGGTAGGTTACCTCTTTGCCGGGATCGCGATTGATACTCAGTACCGTTCCTTCCTCGTCTGGCAAGTAGGACGCCTGAAAAATCCTGTAGCCACGGTAATCGATAGGGGCATTGACGCTTACCCATACCTCATGTTTTTCATTTTTATCATAAATGGTGATATAGCTAGTGTAGCCCGATGGAGAACGGCTCCCGGGATAACGCAGCATTTCGAATTTTTGGAGCTGAAGAGAAAAGGGGAGAGGCACCAAATTCCCATCTACGTATACTTCTCCTTGTGTCTGACCTTCTCGTATCGATACCTGACCTTCATGACCGAAGTAGCGAGTTAGCCCCGCTCCCACAAGAATGACTGCAAAGGAGGTGTGAAAAACAAACACCAATAAGCGTTTGTACATATGGGTTTTGAAAGCTACGGCAAGAAGATTCATTACCGTGAGAGTCAGAACTATTTCGTACCACAGGGAATCATAGACATACGCCCGTGCAACTTCTGTGCCGTGGTCGTTCTCAACAAAGGTTGCAACAGCTGCTCCTACAGCCAGCACCCCCATGAGAATATACATGGAGGTGAGTGACGATACTATTTCTTTAAGCCGAAAGCGTATCAACCCATCTCGGGGCACTACTTCCCGCGATTATTGAAATACGAGGATTCCAAATCAACGTTTTTGCGTGAAGACATATTCAATTTTCCTGCTGCCACAGCTTGCTTATGCCATTCTTTTTCCAAGGTTGCTTTGAACTTCATTTTTTCGTCCACGAGCTTCTGTAAAGGAACTCCTGCCAATTCTTGGGACTTTGCCTTATTGCTAAAATCCGGTGCCACATAATCCATCACGCCACGCTTGGCAAGTATGCTAACCAGCTTTATACGTGCTTGTTGAGCCTGGTCATTTGCGGTTCCTAAGATACGAAGGGTTTCTTCTGGGGCATGGAAAAAAGAACCGTGGCTGGCAATGGAGTAATCCCAGCGCCACTGGCCATTACGAATATGCTCACGTACCTTTTTCAGGTCTTCATCAGTTGCGCCAACTTCCATGGCTTTGGCGGTCTCTAGGTGAGCTTTGGCCAAGTTATCCATAGCGATTTGCATCAGGAAATTCTTGCGCATCAGTTTTTGTTGGACAATGTCACGCAGTTTACTTTCACTCTCGCGGTGACAGGGCATACAGCTGCGATCCATAGTTTTGAGCGGGCTCTGCAGTTGGTGGTCTGAATATTTAACCGCACCTTCTTGGGTATAAGGCATATGACAATCGGCACAGGATACTCCCTTTTGACCATGAATACCCGTCTTGAATATTTCGTAGCCGGGGTGCTGAGCTTTGAGCATTTTTGTTTTGGAAAGTTTATGCTCCCAATCTTTGAACTGTAAATCGTTGTAATACTTTTCCATTGCTTCAACTGAAAGGCCATTGGCCCAGGGCAAAGTGACTACTTTTGCCACTTTGTCATTTCCTTGGGAATCTTTCCAGGGGGTAGCTTTGAAGTAGTACTCAACATGACATTGGGCACATACCAGATTTCTTTTTTCCTGATGACTGGACTCAGCAAAGGTTGGTAGTCCTGCCGCTTTCAAAGCGCGATCAAGGTAGGGGCGGCGAACAAGCAATTCCATGGTTTCGTTATTATGACAATCAGCACAGCCAATGGAATTCACGATTTCATCACCGTACTTTGCCCATTTGCCCGTAAAAAATTCCTTTTCACCATCTTCTTCGATCATACGTGGAACATCGGGAGACTTACAGGTCCAACAGGCAGTGGGCATAGGGCCTGTTTTGTCATCGCTAGGTGCTCCGGTACGGAGTGTATTGGTGTTGTCTTGCAGGGCATAGTAGTGCCCACGAGGTGCGTTATAATCTTTGGAGAAACCATAACCCGCCCAGAGGATGGGCAGTTGTGGAAAGCGCGTGATGGATTATGTGGCACCGGATTTTAGCAATAA
>JADGBV010000306.1 GCA_015231345.1 Planctomycetota bacterium | reverse complement strand
CTTATTTGACCAAATTTGATCATTTTCTGCCAGTTTTGGTTATTAATTTACCTGACACTGGAAATCCGCCATTTTTCCCATTAAACTTCTGGAAAGAAATAAACAATTTCTAAGGAAATTTTAAATGTCTTGTATAATTTGATCATTCTTTTGACTAAATACAGCTAAATCTATGCCAGTCAGCGATAACATATATGCTAGCCTCAAAAAGGGCATTCTTCAAGGAGTTTACCGCAGGGGGACTCGAATGCCCACTCGGCAAAGTTTAATGAAGAAGCACCGAGCTTCCCGCGGCTCTGTGGATAAGGCCATTCGGCAGCTGGTTAACGAGAAACTCCTAGAGTCTTTACAGGGCTCTGGCACCTTTGTTAGCCAGGAGCAAAAGACCATGACCGGAAATGAGAAAGAAGAGGGGTTTAATCTCTATGTCATTCTCAATACCGAAGTCCGCTGCATGGAAAGCGGGGGATTCGATCAACGCTGGGGACCTTTATTGGAAGGCAATAAGACTTTCGAGGGAACTCATATCATCCCAAGTTTGTCCTTGGAGGAGCGTATTGAAGAACTTTGTTCAAGCTTCAATAACCGCATTATATGGAGTCGTCCACCTTTGAGCTCCATGACCTACATAGATAGGTTGAATTATACAGTGATCCCACAAATGGTGATCAACCGTAACTTTCCTAGCTGTAATTACATATCAACGGACACCAAAGGGGGCATCAGGCAAGCCATCGAGGCCATTCAAAAGGAAAGGAGCATAAATGAGATTGCTCTTTTTTGCCCGCCCATAAACCCGGAACTTCCTTTTCAGGCCGAGAGGGAAATTGCCTTTCATGAAGTTTGTGTGGAAAGTGAACTAAAACGGAGCCGCACTTTTAGGGCCGAAGACCCTTCTAGTCGATTTTTCATGAAAGCCGCCAAGGAGGCATTGGCAGCTGGCGTTGAAGTCATTTACGCCAACGACTATGAGTCGGTGCCTTACTTAATTTCCGCATCTGAACAATTAGGTCGCCGCTTAGGCGAAGACCTCTTCCTCATCACCATGGACTGGCGAGATAACCATAGGAATACACCCGGCATCTACTGTTTAAGTCAGGATTGGGAGGGCATGTTTCGCAAAGCCATTTCTTGGGCTGCTCAAGCTAAACCTTACTTTTTTCAAGATTTGAGCATGCCCAGCTTACAATCCCCCACTTCTCACCACCCAATAGCACACAACAACTCATCACTTAAATAGCACAAAATAACCCATCATCCCTATTACATACTATAACCAAAGTATTTATTTATGAGCAATAACGATATCGGCGCCACCTTAAAAAGCGCTCAGGCCCAAGGAAGCTTGGCAACCCTGAGCTGTTATATCAAGCATTCGGGCCCTGGCTTCCTGCAAAGTGCTATTACGCTGGGAGGCGGTTCGTTAGCCGGCGCCCTATTTCTTGGTGTTATCGGTGGCTACGAACTCCTCTGGGTTCAGTTGGTAGCGATGATCTTGGGTGTGGTTATGCTTTCGGCCATTGCTTACGTTACACTTTCCACAGAGAGTTCACCCTTCCTAGGCATTCGTCGCCACGTCAACCCCGTTTTAGCTTGGGGCTGGTTAGCAGCATCATTAATGGCCAATATGGTCTGGGTATTGCCTCAGTATTCATTAGCATACTCGGCGCTTACGGACAATTTACTTCCAGGGACTATTCCCAATAGCGAGAGTCCCTATACTCAGTTGATTGTTGCAGTCATAATGCTTGGCATAGCCACCGGCATCACCTCTTGCTATGGGCGCAAAGGCAAAGGGATTGTGCTTTATGAACGTATACTCAAAACCCTGGTAGCGGTGATCGTTCTCTGCTTTATGGGTGTCGTTGTTAAACTTGGTTTTTCCGGGGCTTTACCCTGGGGTAAGATTTTTAGTGGTTTTATCCCCAACCCCGCACTCTACTTTGAACCCACCGAAGCTTACCAAAGCATCTTAGCCACCATAGAAAATTCTAACGTACGCGCTTGGTGGTCCGAACAAATTGTGGGAGCTCAACGCTCACGGATGATCGCAGCCGCTTCTGCAGCTGTGGGCATCAACATGACATTTCTTCTCCCCTACTCCCTCTTGGCCAAAAAGTGGAATCGCGATTGCCGCGGTCTAGCCATTTTCGATCTATGCTCAGGCATGGTCATTCCTTTTGTACTAGCAACCTCTTGTATTGTCATAGCCTCTGCCTCACTTTTTAATGGCAAGCCTTATGAGGGACTTCTGGTGGAAAAACAAGGTGTATTGATGGTCGATGAGAGCAATCAATCTTTAGCTCCACAAATCGCCGCTTGGAAGAAGAGTATCGATTCAAGACAGGCAAGCCTACAAGCTCCCTTGGAAAAAGCAGAGAAAAGTTTGGCAGCCATGCTAATCAAAAGGGATAATAAAGACTTTGCGGGATCTTTAAGTTTATTGGTGGGTAAAGACGCAGCTCGCCTCCTCTTTGGCCTGGGGGTTTTGGCCATGACCCTCTCCACCATTTCCTTATTAATGATTATTTCAGGTTTTTGCATCTGCGAAGCTTTTCAAAAACCTCACGGTGGTAGCTTTCATAAGTGGGGGACTTTGTGCGCATCTACGGGTATTATTTGGCCTTTTATCTGGAATGGTACATCTAAAGCTTACCTAGCGATCACCACTTCGGTTTTTGGCTATATACTTCTACCCATCGCTTTCCTAACCTTCTTCGTGATGATGAACTCCAAAAAGTTACTGGGAGAACACCGACCCAAAGGAGGCAAGCGTTGGGTTTGGAATAGTCTTATGGGGCTTTCACTGCTCACCACAGGACTTGCCGCCGGAAATACGGCATGGGGCAAAACCATGACCATTGCTGGGGAAAGCATATATGTAGGCCGTTGGTTTATTCTTATATTTAGCGTAGCCATCATCATTGGCTTTATTTACAACCAAAAAGTCACTTCAAAGGAATCATAAGCATGAGTATTAAAACATGGAGCATGGGCGTTTACGGTGCCGGTATGATTGGAGAGATCCATATTCGAGCCATTAAAGTCATGAAGGGAGCAGCCTTGGCTGGAGTATTCGACCGAAACCAAGAACGCGCTAAACAATTGGCTGAAAAGTACTCTTGCCGAGCCTATGAGAGCGAGGAGGAGTTTTTTGGCGATGCGAACTTGGATATCGTAACCATTGGCACACCCACGGGAGCTCACCGCGACCCTGCTATTCAGGCTGCCGAAAATGGAAAGCATGTCATTTGCGAAAAACCCATGGAGGTTGACCTAGAGCGCGTTGACGAAATGATTAATGCTTGCGCTAAAAACGATGTAATGCTCTGCGGAGTCTTCCCCCGTCGTTTTCACCCTGTAATGGCAGTCGTGAAGTCAGCCGTGGAAAGCGGTCGTTTCAAAAAGCTAGCTTTCGCCGGAGCTTCCATCCCTTGGTGGCGCCCTCAGGAGTATTACGATAGCGGTTCCTGGCGGGGCACCTGGGCTCTCGACGGCGGCGGAGCTTTGATGAATCAAGGCATTCACACCATTGACTTGCTGCAATATTTTGCTGGTCCCATCAGTTCAGTGCAAGCCTTAGCAGGTTGCTTAGCCCATGAGAATATAGAAGTGGAGGACCACGCCGTGGCCCTAGTGCAATTTGAAAGCGGCGCTCAGGGAGTGATTGAAGGCAGTACCTGCTGCTACCCGGGCTTTCCAGCCAGCATTAAAATTTACGGCAGTGGCGGCACTGCTGTTCTCGAGGATGTGGCCCTGAGCCAATGGCATTTTGCTGACTCAAACGAAGATGACGAGAAACTGCTAGAGCAATACGGTACAGCGGGAGCAGACGGAGGCGCCGGCGCCTCAGATCCCAACGCCATACCCGACGAATGGCACCAATGGAACTTCGAAGAGGCTTTGGCTGCCCTAAATGAAAAACGCGAACCCACGGTTAACGGCAAAGAAGCCCGCAAAGCTGTGGAAATTATCAAGGCTATTTACCATTCAGCTCAAAATGGCAGCAAAGTGGTTAGCCTGCCCTACAACCCAGCTTAAAAGAGTCGACCTATTTTGGACGAATATTATTTTCACTTTCTCTTTGACTTTCATCTTATATAATTTTACTCTCAACAAATAAGGCTTACCATGCAAAAATCACTTTTTTCTGTACTCTTTCTGCTAACCCTATCTGCTCTTTGGGCTGACTCAGTTTCGACCGAACAGCTCAAGTATATTAAAAAGTATAAAAAACAGGCCAATGTACCTGTTCCAGAAGAAATGCTCATCAACAAGGAAGCCGAACCAAAGTTAGAAGAAGGGTTCACCTCTCTCTATAATGGCCAAAACCTTGAAGGCTGGAAGGCCAAAGGAGGGCATTGTACCTTCGAAGCAAAAGGGGATGCCATTATCGGAACCTGTATACCCAAATCACCGAGCACCTATTTATCGACCTTAAAAGACGATTATACTGATTTTATTTTCAGTGCTGAGCTTAAGTGGGAAGTCGATGGCAATACCGGAATAATGTTTCGCGCCCAAAGCAAAGAAGGTAAAAAGTATGAAACGGTATTCGGTCCCCAGGCAGAAATGGAAGGACTCGAGAACGGCAGAGGTTGGTCTGGTGGCATCTACGGACAGGCCTGCGGTGGTTGGTCATACCCCCTTTGGTTGGAGTCCCACAAAGAGGCTCGTAAAGCCTTAAAGAAAGGTGACTGGAATCGCGTGACCATTAAGGCCCAAGGCAAAAC
>JADGBV010000305.1 GCA_015231345.1 Planctomycetota bacterium | reverse complement strand
GAAATATTACTTGCACAAGCGGAAAAAATAGATTATCACCGGGCTCAGCAATTTCGCAAATTTCATCATATGGAAAAAGCAGAAGATGGGGGTGATGATGTCGAGCTTGATTTTAATATTGGCTAAATTAGTCTATTTTGAATTTTTATTTCCCAGACCTCAAGGCGCTTATATGAATAAATTGACCAATCTATTGTTAGCATTAGGGTTCCTGATGTTGGTTGTTAATGGAGCAGATAAGCTCCCGTCAGAACTTGCCATCAATGAATCTAAATCACTGAAAGAGCTCGATGCGCTCATAAAGAACTTTTCAGATTTACTTGTTGTTGATTTTTTTGCCGAGTGGTGTCCGTCTTGTAAAGAAGTTGAAAAATCCTTGCTTAAGCTTGAGGGAGTGCGTGAAGGAAAAATCAAACTTGTTAAAGTCGATTTTTCTAAGAGTCAAGATATGGTGAAGAGCTTGAGTGTGAATAATGTACCAACTGTTCTATTCTACGACAAAGGAAAAGAAGTTTTTCGCTTAGAAGGAATGAATACGATAAATGATTATCAGAGAGTAGCCAATGATATTTTGGCTAAAGGCAAGGTGGGGGATGATTTTAAATTGGAAAATAAATTATCCAAACTAGATATTACCGTAAAAGAGGCAAAAGAGTTGCTCAGTCATTCAAAACCATTGCTCTTAGATGTGAGAACTCGTTATGAGTATAGGTCTGGGCATCTGCAAGCTTCGCTTCTGATTCCTGTTCAAGAACTTATGGGGCGTATGAGTGAATTGTCCCAATACAAGGATAAAAATGTTATTGTATATTGCCATTCCGGTGCACGTAGTGCAAATGCTTGTAAAATACTTGCAAAGAAGGGCTATAAAGTCTTCAATGTAGCCGGTGGCATAAGCGCTTGGCAAAGATCTGGCTACAAAGTAGTGAAGTGATTTTTCCGCACTAGAACATTTTTCTAGGCGTCTTTCTGGGAGAAAAGCACGCATTTATTGAGCAAAGGTCGTTTTTCCTCATTGTCTGATTCGTTTGCTTTGTTTAACCTATTGCAATTAAAATGGTTAAATAATTGAAATTGTGATTTTTGATACATGGTGGCAAAATCTAGAAATAAGGCTTGATTTTCATAGAATTAGAGCAAACTTGAATCATCTATGGATATTCATTTTTGCGGTAGTTTAGTTTATGAGAACGTTACAAATCAAGACCCTACTTGGTATTTTCCTGCTTTTAAATTTACCTTTATCTGCAGCTGTTGTTTATGTTGATGTGAATGTCGGTGGTGGCTCTAATGATGGCTCGAGTTGGAATAATGCTTATTCCGACTTATCTGTTGCCTTAGGTGCTACAGGCCCAGGGAATGAAATATGGGTGGCCGCAGGAGAATATAAGCCCGATAGTGCAGATAGAGCTATCTTTTTTGTCTTGCCTGAAAATGTAACCTTATACGGAGGTTTTTCTGGAAGTGGTACAGAAGTAAGTGAAAGTGAAAGGGATTGGGTTAATTATCCAACACTCATTCAAGGTGATATAGGGGCAGGGGGAACAGATACGGATAACTCTAAGCAGCTGATTTCCATGGGGAACTTAAGTGTTCTGGATGGTTTTATTGTCGAGAATGTCTATAATTCAGATGGTGTCGATGGTGGAGCCATACGTGCTGTTCATGTAGAGGATTATACGATAAAAAACTGTGTTATACAAAATAACTATGCGAGTCAGGCAGGTGCAGGTTTTTATACTTATCACACATCAGGAGGCCGTGGTGAAGTGATCAACACTGTTTTTGATAATAATACGGCGAATGGTTTTGAAGGAGGCGGTGCTTATAATTACGGCAGTGGTGATGTGAATTACTTCAACTGTATATTTGTAAATAACACATGTGGACGAATAGGTGGTGGTTTGGCTCACTACACTTCAACGGGTAATATTGTGAATTGTACAATTGTGAAGAATCATGCCGGCCAAGATGGTGGCGGTTTGCATGCCCGTAGCACAGCTGTGGTCTACAATACGATAGTGCGCGATAATACCATAGGGACAGGGACTTATATTAATACCTATAACTGGGGAGGAGGAAATCCTCTTGTTTATAATTCCAATATACAAGGAGATGGCAGTCAGTACACCGATGCCGGAGGCGTGATTGATTCGGCTGAAGTCTTTGTCGATTTAGCTCAGCCAAGTGGAAGTGATTCAATTTGGTTTGCTGATCCAGATGGTTTGATGATTGACTCGGGTTCTCCATCAATCGATACTGGCATCTCGAATGCGCTGGTGCCAACTGAGGATATTCTCGGTAACACCAGGTCGGCTCCAGATATTGGCGCTTATGAGTTTGGGGCCGCAAATAACGCGCCAGTTGCCAATGCTGATTCTCCAGTGACCAGTGAAGATACTCCCTTGGCTATAACTCTTTCTGGCACAGATGGCGACGGTGACCCCCTAACATATATTCTTGATACAAGCCCTACTAACGGTATGCTTACAGGAACGGAGCCAGACCTGACTTATACTCCAGATGCTGATTTTTTTGGCATGGACTCTTTTGATTTCAAAGTCAATGATGGCACTATCGATAGTGCAGTCGCTACAATTACAATCAATGTGACTGCAATCAATGACATGCCATATGCTGATGCTCAAAGTGTTAATGTGATAGAGAATAACACCTTGAATATCACCCTTACAGGTGGTGATGTTGACGGAGATGGACTAACTTACTTTGTCGTGATGACTCCAGCGAATGGGACATTATCAGGATCTGCTCCCAGCTTAACTTATACACCTTCCACTGATTATGTTGGTGTGGATTCTTTTGATTTTAAAGTGAACGATGGCACTGTCGATAGTTCCCAAGTTACGGTGACGGTTAATGTGAATAGTGACCCTGCACCGCCACTAGAATTATCCCTTGTTGCTGCCGGGCAAAGGACTTTTTTTGCTGTTGATAATAGTAATGTTCTTTTCAAACAAGGCCTGAATTCTCAAAGTCAGATGGGCGAAGGAGGTACTTTTAAATCCTCTCCTACACCTTTCCCTGCTCTTGGACAAGTGATTAGCATTAAATCAGGAGCTGCTCATAGTTTGGCTTTGGATGCAACGGGTAATGTATTAGCTTTTGGTTCTAATACCTTCTCCCAAAGTGGCGCCAGTCATGATAACTTTGTGCAAGTGCCTGGCTTAACTGATGTTCGTCAGATAGCTTGTGGTGCATACACGAGTTATGCTCTTGATGCTTCTGGTGATTTATTTGCCTGGGGTCGTAATAACCTCGGCCAATTAGGTTTAGGTGACACAAATAATCGCTTGCTTCCTACATCAGTCTCATTACCGTCGGGTAATGTGCGAGAAATCTCTGCCGGAGTGGAGCATTTATTGGTGCGAATAGACGATGCTGTTTACGGCTGTGGTTCTAATGGTTTTGAGCAATTAGCTCAGGGAAGTTCGACTTTGTTTTGTAATAGTCTCGTATTGATCGATGATTCTCGAGTCTATGCCTCTATTGGCGCTGGCGGCTTTCACTCTTTTGCCATCGATGATAGCATGCAGCTTTATGGCTGGGGTAAAAATAATCGTGGTCAATTAGGTGATGTTAGTTTTCCTGCTTTGGTTATTACGCCTAGCTTAGTCTCTGGAGTTTCATCTGTGATGAAGGCAACAGGAGGCTATGCCCATAGCCTTTTCTTGACTTCAGGTTCTTTATATGTGGCTGGCGATAATTCTCAGGGGCAGTTAGGGCCGGCTAATAGCTCTCTCGATTTTTCTGCCACTCCGCAAATGATATCTGGTCTTTCTAGCATATCAGATATTGCAGCAGGGCCTTATAGTGCTATGGTTGCAGAAAGTAGCGGTATCATTTCGATTTGGGGAATGTTTGTTGATGGCTCGTCTTCTTCTAACCTTGATGTCTTTATGAGCCCACCGGTGAATTGAGGGTCCTGATCTTCTTAGTTTATCTTCGACTATACTTTTAATTTATATTGGATAAGATCATTCTCAAAACCACATTTTTTCCAAAAAGAATGCGCCTTTGAATTGCCATCGACAACTTCCAAGCTAATAGACTCCACTTCTTTCTTTTGAAACCAAAGCAGGGAATGTTGAAATAGAGTCATTGCCAAACCTAATTTTCGAAACTCAGGCCGTACATAAAGGTGAGCTACATGACCTATTTTGCCACCATCAAGGTAGGAAGGCGGTAAAGCAAGATTAACGTGTATAAAGCCTGCAAGCTTACTATCGTTATTTAAATCTGAGTTTTCAGGAGTCAGGGCTGCTGCCACCAGTGACGTTTTTCCTGCTAATTTTTGCTGACTAAGCATCCATTTCTCCGCTCCATCGCTTTTTAATTGAGATTGGAAGCCAAGTTTCTGAAAGTCATCGTACATTTGAGAAAAGCAGACTTGAACTTCGGGCCAATGAAGACTATCCGCTTCTAGTTCGTGTATGGACATTGCTTATTTGCTAAGGTGTTTTTCTAAGCCATTAATGGTAGAAAACTCACTTGGATCAAGCTCTGAAAAATCAATGCTAATACCAAGTTCTGTTTCTAATTCGCTAATAAATTCTAAAAAGCCTACAGAGTCCATTATACCAAGTTCAATTAAGTTATCATGGTCATCCACTTGATCAAGCTGAAGGCCAATCTGAGTACAGCCTGGTTCTAATTTTTTGAGAATTGTTTGTCTGAGATTAGTTGTCATATGAAATACTTAGAGTAGGAGCTTAAGGGC
>JADGBV010000304.1 GCA_015231345.1 Planctomycetota bacterium | reverse complement strand
GAAGTTCAGCAAGACCACTTGGACAGCATTGACGACTATTTCGAGCCTGTCATAAGCGAATCGGCTGGAATGAAAAGCCGCGTTGATGAAGAAGAAGAGAATGACTTCATTACTAATATCGAAGATACTCAACCGGACTTTGATGTTTACTTGACTGAGCAAATAGAATTCCTCAACCCCGAGCGTGAACTTAAACCGGCCATCGAAATCCTCATTAGTCACCTAGACGACAGAGGTTACCTCAGTTCACCCATAGATGAGCTCATTGAAGCGGAACATATCGGGATCCATGTCGAGCATTGGCCTAAAGCACTGAAGTTCATTCAAGACAAGCTGGAGCCTCCCGGCTTAGGCGCCACCAACCTGCAGGAATGTTTCTTATTACAAGTTGAACGCTTAGGCGATGATTTTGCCTTAGAGAAAAGTATCCTTACAGATCATTTTGACGATTTACTGCACAACCGTCTAGCACAAATAGGCAAGAATATGGATGTGCCTATCGAAAAAATCGTCGATGCCGTTGATTTTTTTAAGGACCTCAGTATGCGCCCTGCTTCTCCCTTTCAAAAAGAAGAGAATGCCACCTTAAAACCCGATGCTTACGTAAAGTTCGACCCGCCAGATACCTTAAATCAGAAAGGAAAGTTTATTATCGAACTCTCGCAGCAAGGCTCTCCACAACTAGAAGTCATTCCAGGGAGTGTTTATAAAAAAGAACAGCTTAGCAAAAAGGAACGTAAATACCTCAGTCACCAAATGAATTCAGGCAAAGCCCTGGTGGAAGCTATCCGTAGACGTAATGAAACACTCTTTCTCGTAATACAGTCCATTTGCCAAAGGCAGATTGCTTTTTTCGAAGAAGGCAAAGGCGGACTCAAACCTTTACTTATGCAAGATATCTCAAAAGACATGGATATGTCCGCAGCGACCATCACAAGAACCGTTAAAGATAAAGTCATACAAACTGATTACGGTCTTTTTCCTTTAAAGTATTTCTTCAGCCTGAAAAATGTCAAGATGTCAGGAGGGGAAGTGAACCAAAGAGATGATATACTGAATGCCTTAAAAGAAATCATCGATACAGAAAACAAGAAGAAGCCACTGAGCGACGCCAACATATCCAAAAAGCTCGCTGAGAAAAACTTTAAGGTGGCCGTACGCACTGTGAGTAAATACCGTGATATGCTTGATCTTCCTTCAAGCTCGAAAAGGAAACAATTTTGAAAATCATTTCAGGCTTTCACCGCGGGCGTCCCATCGAAACCCTCGAAGGACTGAGCACCCGGCCACCTTTAGAACACACACGCGCTGCAATCTTCAACACCTTGCATGAGAGAGTAAAGAAGGCCAATGTCCTTGATTTATTTGCAGGATCAGGCAGCATGGGCCTCGAAGCCCTCAGTCGAGGGGCAGCAGCTTGTCATTTCGTGGAAATCAATCACCGAGCTTTGAAAACCCTCAAAAGAAATATTAAATCCTTTGATTATGAGCAAATCAGCAGTGTTTTTCAGGAAAAAGTGCCTGGAGTGTTACACTCACTCAAAGACCACAAATACGATCTGATCTTTATCGACCCCCCATTTGATGCCATGATGATGGGACAGTTTTTAAGACTAGAAAATGACTGCGCCTCATTGCTTAGTGAAAATGGTTTGATTATTATCAGGTTCCCTGAAAACGCACCTATCATCTCGACACCCTCACAAATGTCCCTTTATAAAGAAAAAGTTTACGGCATAAGCCATATGAAATACTTTACACACCCTAAAGAGGACTAGGCATATGGAACATATCCCTTCGCAAGCCATATCCTTTCTGGCTATGGCCATTTTATTTTTTACCGTCATTAGAAGTCGCAAAAGGGTTCGTTGCCTAGAGCAAAGTTTAGCTGATAGCAAAATGAGCATGTCAGCCATTCGCTCGAACGCCGAAAAGGACTACAATGAAAACGAAATGGTGAAATTGGCCGATTACTGCCGAGAACTCGAAGCCCGCGTACAAAACCGCGCTCTACTCCTGGAGGAGCTTATTGAACAGGCTGACGAAAAAATCAACCAAATGTCTGGAAGGAAGAAAATCAACTCACCATCCACACACTCAACCAATCCCCTTTTTAAGCAGATTCAACAACTGCGTAGAGAAGGAAAAAATGACCGTGATGTCGCCCGTATTTTAAATCGTACTGAAGGTGAAATTCAACTTCTGCGCAGTTTAGGCAATCAATCGAGTTAATAATAATGGAAGAACCCCTAAATTTCGATGACAAGTTTAAGCAGGCGGCAGAACAAAGCAAAATTCATCGTCAAAGAAAATCCGCTCTATTCACCTTCGGCGCCACTCGCTTGCCTTATTATTTTGTTGCCCCATCAGCCATCAATGAAGGTGATACCGTCATTCGAAAAGGCGAGATCAGCACAGAAAAGCCAGCCCTTATTACGGGAGATAATCTCCCTCATTTTTCAGGTTTTGGCGAAGATTATGATGCCCACGAAAGGCAGATGAGTGTGATTTTTGGGCGCGGTTTTCACTTTCCTCAATTGAATTATCAAAACCACAGCGGCAGCCTTGAGGTCGTGAGCAAAGAAGAGCAAAAGGTCCTCGATGAACTTCTCCAAGCCTTGGATAACGAGCATGACAGTTTAACAGCTGTTGTTAGCGGCCCCGAAGATAGTTGGGCGCTGAGCATTTTATTTTACGCAGGTGAAATGACTCGGCAGAGTGCTCCTGGTAACGTCAAGGAAATGTTTGAGCGAGGCCGGTTTAATCAAGATGGTTTTCCCGGTTTTGGGCTCTGAAAAGGCGAGGCCATAGCCCATTTTGTGATTCAGAATCAGACGATTTCTTTGCAATCGAGTTTTGCGAAGTAAAATAGCATGTGATAGCTCGGCTTCTTAATTAAAGGCTCATCATGGCAACAGAAATGAATAGTTATGTCAGCAATGGTAATTTTAGCATCCCTACGGGCGAACAGAACGCTGATACAAGCACTGAAGCCACTGTAGACACAACCACCACTGCAAGTCCTGCTGCCAGCAGCGCAAATACTGCAGAAAAAGTAGCACAATCTACCAAAGATGAATTCTACAACGATTCATACGCCAAAACTTCTGCGGTCGCCAATAGTTTTCCAGTGTACACCGAAAGAGCCGAACAAAGCAACGCGGAAAACTTTCTTATGCCTCTTGTTGCTGGCAGTGAAAACCAAGGGCGCGCTTTTAGCAGCCAAGCCTAATTTAAGCGCCCACTTCTCAAAATCTCAGCGCGAAAAAAGCTAATTTCAGTCTCTTAATTTTGCACCCAGAATATTTTGAGATCCCAAATCAAAACAGACTAAACAAGTCAATATTTAAACCCTAAAATATCTGGTATTATTCAGTCAGTATCTTTTATTTCCCTAACCAGGTATTCATATGACCAAAAAAACGACCCGTATGATTAGCATATTCAGTAAGTTTTTTCTACTTTCTGCCCTGACTTGCACAGCTCTCATCATAGGCTGCGGAGATTCTACTCCTGAAAAAACAACAAGAAAAAGCAATATACTCGACACACTCAAGTGCACACAATCATCAGCTAAGATAGCAATTGATGGCATAGCCGACAGCGCCTGGACTACCGCTACTGCCATTGAAGTTCTCGTCAATCAGCTCCCTTATGAGCCTAGCAATGGTTATAAAGGCATGAAGAAAACAACAGTCAGCATGAAGTCCCTTCGTGATGACAAAAACATCTATTTTCTACTTCAATATAAAGACCCCACAAAAAGCCTCGAAAGGTTTCCATGGATTAAACAAAAAGACGGTTCTTGGAAACACCAAAAAGCCCTTGATAGCACCGGTCATGACAATACCTACTACGAAGATAAAGTTGCTTTTTTGTGGGATATTAACACTGCTGGTTTTGAGAAAAAAGGCTGCGATATGTCTTGTCATATGTCAGAAGACGGCATGGTCGAAGGCATCCCCGACACTTCCGCTGGCCGTAAATACACGCGCCCTGGCGAATACTTGGATATCTGGCACTGGAAAAGCGTTAGAACAAATGCTGTTTACCAACTAGATGATCAATACGTAGATTGGCAAAAAGCAGAAGGCGGCAAAGCTTGGGGCAGACACTCTGATAACAAAACAGCTGGAGGCTACGTGGACAATATGAACGAAACTAAAACGGGCCCTGCTTTTATGAACTCTGCACCAACTGCAGATAACCAATACTATGTCATCGACAAAGACAAAGTCCCTTTCAAAGATACCTACCAAGCAGGTCAAGTTCTACCAGGGATTGTAATCTCTAAATTCGAAGGGCCAAGAGGTGATATAAGCGCTCATGGCAAATGGAAAAATGGTGTCTGGACACTAGAGATCAAAAGAGCCTTAACCACTGAAGGCGAAGGTTCAGAGAAACATGACATACAGTTTAGCGATCTAAACAAGCCTTATTTCTTTGGCATTTCTATCTTTGATAATAGTCAAATCAATCATATCTACCACAAGAAAACTCTGCAACTTATCTTTATCTAACACCAATACTCGCCCCCATATTATGGGGGCGACCATCTGCTAAAGACAGAGTATGAAAGTATCCAGACATCGCCTTAAGTACCTTCTATTTAAACAAAAGGCATTTCTCTTATTTATTCTTCTCTATCTTGGCATTAACGCCTACCTTATCTATCGTGCTGTTATCATCACAGATAACGACACAGTTAACATCTATCTAAGAATAGCCAGGGCGAGCAATGA
>JADGBV010000303.1 GCA_015231345.1 Planctomycetota bacterium | reverse complement strand
AATCAATGACAAGGCGACGGCGTGAACTGAGCGAATTGCCAATGGCTGCTCAATGTCAAAAATGGCGAAACTCTAGCTTAGGGATTCTTTGACTTTTTTGCCCTCCATAATGGAGTTGGCGTGAAGGTAGTATTGTGCGTATGGGCTCTCTGGGTGTTTTGAGTAATAATTCGATACGAGCTCAGTAGCCTGTTGTCTCTTCCCCTCTTTGAAGGCATTTTCGATTTTGAGGGCATATTGTTGGTATGGTATGACTGTACTTGTGATGTGCTTCTTTAAAAACTCGTTGAAATTAGCACGCGTCTTAGATGACATAATAGATGTTGATTTTTTGCCGGCTTTCAGGCCAGAGACCATAGTGTTGAAAAAGCTTTTGCCTTTTTGATTGCTTAGCATGGCGTTGATGCTCACCCATGCAGAAGCGTAATTATTAGTGGGGTTGGGTGATTGTGACCACTGCGATGAAGATATGTTGAAGAGGGTGTTGAATGGAACGTAGCCATTGTTTGGGTAGCTATTGGCGATGCTATGTCTGCGTGATGTTTCGTAGAGGTTATTGCTTATGTTGTTTTGGACGCTTCTTTCTATTTGCCAAGTTTCGAAATTTGTAGCCATGCCCTCATTGAACCAGGTGGGGATTTGTCTGCTCCCAGTGTAGTAATGCAAAAGTTGGTGGGTGCCTTCATGGAAAAGGATTCTTTGAACATCTTTGTCGCCTTTTTCTTGATTGGCAAATAATGCGCTTTTGCTGTTGCCATAGGTGATATACATGCCTATTGACCACCCTGCGTCAATGACTCCTTTGGTGTAGTTGTTGATGGCCTTAGCGTAGGCTTGATTGTTTTTGAGGATGTAGAGCTTTGGGCGTGACGATAATTTGAACTTGCCTGTGAAGATGGAGGAAAAGCGGTTGTAAAAGCTATCCATCATGATCGTCATTTGTAATGTCTTGGCGGCAGAAATATCACAGTAGACGTCGTAGTTTGATATGGCGACGTTATAGAAACCATTTTTAGGTTTTTTGACGTACTTCTTAATTAAGCGCTCTTTGTCTTTTTGAGCGAGATTAAGGTATTTGTTGTACTCAATTCCTTTTGCCGAGAGAGTGTCTAGGTGGATGGTGAGTAAGAATATTAAGAAGGAGTAAATGCTTTTTTGTAGCAGGCTGTTCATTTAAACGATAACTTAGATCTTTATTAGAGATTGTACTTAGCGGCTATCTATTGTCTAAGGCCACCAAGAATAAGATGCGAGAATCTGCAAATGAGGGTCGGTTGCCACATTTCTATTTAGAATGATATCATACAAAGTGGCATCAATAAATGCTGGAGGCGGGGGTCGAACCCGCACGCTCGTAATGAGCACAGGATTTTAAGTCCTGGGTGTCTGCCAATTCCACCACTCCAGCAAGGGCGGGTCATGCTATCAGGACCTGAGAGTCTTCACCCCCTAAAAGATGAAAAAGTTCTTGAAATTTATGTGAAGTCGTATAATTTTATTTTCCACCTAATAGAATTTATATGAAACCACTTGAATTTCAAAGGTTTGCTAAATTATTATCGCTATTTTTGATTCTTTCTAGTTCCGCTTTATTCGCAAATAAAGATGATGGGGAGCTCGCTAAATTAAAATATGCCTTTAGGGATTTTCGCTTAAGGGAAAGTTTTGAGCCTGATCGCTATTTAGATTTTTCTCAACTTTTATATGGAAAAGACCCAGGGAAAGGTTTGGTAACTTTGCCTGAAATCAAAAAGTATACTTTATTAGAAGCTAAAATCTCACCTTTTAAAGAAGCTTTAACTAAAGCAGAGGCTTCAATTGCGACTTTGTCTATGAAAGAGAAGCTTGTTGTAATTGACTCTTTTCACCGGGATCTTGCAAAGCGTATGAGTCATCTGGAAAGTCAAAGAGATTGGGCAGAATTTTCCTTTCTGTACCGTTTGATGAAACAGTCGGAAGTTGGTGAAACGGTCGATGGAGAGTTTGCTCCAAATGGTGAAGATGGCTCAAGGCACGATTTGCATTTTAGTGGGAAATTTACTGGTCGTTCTTTTCCTTGGGGTCAACTGGCTTTGGAGACAGGTATAGACTCTACGCAATACTCCCAGACAACACTAGATGATCGCAATAAGGTTGTCCTCTATGCTGAGCTGACAGATACATTTAATTTGAACTATAGAGTTTTTGATAAAGTAGAATATGCTTTACGTACAGATTTTAATATATTTTCGCCTCCAGGAGAAAGCACTGGTTTGGGGTATTATGCTATTACCCCAGGTGCAACTCTTGATTTTAATCCATCATGGCTTGCGGGGACCTTTTTAAAGGCAGATTATTCATCATTGTCTTTTGACTGGGAACTGCGTAAGTATCGTGATACCTTAAGAAGTGATGATGCTAATCGTATTAGCCTAGGGTGGAATGCTGGGTGGCTGCAAGAATATAATAGATTTAAAGGGCAAACACAAATGGCGATTACTCTGCTTAATTCAAGTTCTTCAGATGATAATATTAAATATAGTGAGCTTGCTATCGGTGCTGACTACTTATATAAACATAAAGTTGTTCCTTATGCTCTTCGACCTGCTCTAAGGTTTGCAAACCGTTTTGGTTTTGATTACCTAGGGCAATCAAGGGATGATAGTTATTTTGAACTTGCTCTTTCGGGTATGCGCTATTTTAGTGATGAGCAAATAGCCTTAAGTCTTGATATCTCGCACTTGAGTAATAGCTCGGGTGTCGATCTTTTTGATTACGATGATGATCGCATTTCTCTTTCGTTAATCTGTAACTGGTAAGCATGAAAACACTCACATTCTTATTTGTATGTCTTTGTGGCAGTCATTTGCTTTTTGCAAATGTAGGAAAACTAATCCCTTCTGAAAGTGGCAGTACTTTGCGGTCTGGCACTAAGATGACCGAGAAAATCTCTGCTCCCGTTGCTGTGAATTATGGTGATGTTGTGCAGGTGGGTTCGGGTGATGCTTCGCTAGAATTTAACGATGGCGCTAAATTATTATTAGGCCAGGATTCATTGTTTGTGATTGATCAAGACCTGACTGGTTGGAATACGATTGACTTATTGAAAGGTTCGTTGGATATTGCGCCAACCGATAAAAAAGTAATGATTAAAACTCCTAGTTCTGAAGTGGTGTTATTTTCAGGCCAAACGAAAGTTTATACACAAGGAGCTGGAACAGTTGTCATTCCTCAAACTGGCCCCGGTGCGATGATTTATAGTGCCGATGGTGTGAAAACGATTTGCTGTGAGCAGTATGCCACGATTGATCAGCATGGGCGATTGTATATTTTTGTGAAAGATGCAAATATAGCATCTGGACCTAAAACATTAGGTGTTGGCGAGAGAGAGAAACTATTTCAGTCATTAAAACTAGATCGTGAAGTAGAAGTGCCTGCATTTATGCCTGATGAAGTTAGAGACCTGCTTTTTGCTCGACTCAACTTCTCTGGTTCCATTGTTGCTTTAGAATCAAGTAGTGAAATCTTCGATTATTACCATGAAGAAAGTGAGCTCGTCGAGGAAGGTCGTGAGCTTATTTTTGCTCAAGATCTGTTTTCTGCCAAAGACAATTCTGTGCTTATGCCCGAGTCGGTTTTGAATCATTTTGCCGATAATGAAAATGCCAAGCGTTTTCTTAAAATGACTGATAGGGCTAATAAATCTCTTGATGAATTAAGTGCCCGTGAAAAGAACTTTGTCATCTTTTTCTTTCGTCAGAAAATTGTTGAAAGTCTTACGCCAAAATATCAGGTTAAGGATGGCTTTAGCGCCTCATTTAAAGAGCTTATCGTGTTTAATAGTAATGTGACTCAGCTCGCAGATGGTCAAGTGGCTATTTCTGAGACGGATGGGGTCTCAGCAAGTTCCTCTTTGAAATTGAAGTATGACGCACGTGATTATTTTTGGGGTAAACCTTCATTTCAGTTAAGAGTATCAGATGTGGGATACTTTAAAAAGGTTTTCCAGGACCGAGAATATACAAGTTTTAAATTCAAAATAAGAAACAAACTTAAGCTAAGTAAGGATAAATACGTAAGCTCCATAACTCCATCTCTGAGTGTGAGGGAGGATTATCTGAATGCCGAAAATAGTAAATATCATGGTTTTACAACCTATAATGGTGCCGTAGAGGTTCTATTGAGACCTTGGAAGAACTTAGGCCATTTATCAGATGTGGCTTTGCTTTTCATTTCAGCAGGTGTAGAAATGAGAGCTTATGGAGGCCCAGATGCGCGTCAGGTTGATAATTTCGACAACAGCAAAGATTCTACGAGCCCTAAAGCTTCGCTTATTTTTCTCAACATGAAAAAATGGAAGAAGTATCAGTCTAAATCAACTTTGATTATGAGCTATAAAAAACCAAGTTCAGATGCTCCTGATTATCAGTATACAAACTTGAGATTTGATCTTTCTTATGATATGATTTTTCCGGTATGGACCATTATTCCTAGTTACGCTTATGGAATTCGAGATCAAGACGAGTACAATAAATCTCCTCGAGAAGATGATATACATGAATTTGGATTGGCTTTTAGAAGAAGGATATTCAAAGATAAGGGTGGGGTTGGCTTAGGTCTACGCCATATAGTGCAGAGTTCTTCCCGAGAGACTTTTGAATATGATAACGATCAAGTGTCATTTAACTTTTCGTATTCCTTTTAGGGTTGGGTATGAGATTGAGTAAAGTTATAATTATATGCTTGGGCTTAATGTTGTGTCTGAGT
>JADGBV010000302.1 GCA_015231345.1 Planctomycetota bacterium | reverse complement strand
AGTCACATCACCCATGGCATAGTCAATTCTTGCCTGCTCTATGGAAGTACTGTCCGTACCCTGAAGATCCACGCGTGCACTGAGGCTGTCAGATAAGGCAAAATCGAAATCAATTTCAGCTTGGTCAAAAGAAAAGCCTTTTTCATCACCAGCTGGTGAGTCCACACTTGTATAACTCATATCGATAAATCCACTGACGCTAAGCTGCTCAGTGATTTTGATGTCGGCACTTAAAGTACCGGCAGTCAAGGCTGCTGCAGCAGCAATTGTAGCAAAAGATCTCATTAAACAGATTCCTCCAAAAGAAAATAAATTTTAATTATTAAGCATCTATCAATTACTGTGCCAAACATCAATTTGGCACAAAATCAAGTAATTTTACTCAAAAAACTACATTTATGAGGCAAAACAGCAATAACAGCATATGGATTCCAGAATTATTATGATACATTTTTGAATTTGCCCATATGGAGTATTCATTTTTGTGCTAAACGAAGCTATTAGAGTCAGGGGAAATCGTCTTAAAGCAAAAACTCACATGCAAGTAGCCCGTATCGCCTTCCTAGATACACTCCGGGGAGAACACCCGCCTATTCAAGAGACATATCGCAGGTCCGCCTAAGTCCGACTTAAGTATCTAGAATTCCGAAGAATCTTCTCAGCTCACCCACCAAAAAATATCTTTGAGCTAAGCACAATTTATGTTGCCATCTCAATTAAGGGAAGCTCATTAACCATGAATTTGAACAAATTTGATCATCATTATCAACAGCCTTGACCTGAACCTTCAATCCCATATTCTATGATTAGGTAAACATTTTAATACATTCGAGAAGACTATGCTCAGGCCTTACGCGTTCATTTTGATTATATTCTTTGCCATGATACCCGCTTGTGCCGAAACTGTCCCCAAAGAAGTCTACCTTCTTATTGGCCAGTCAAACATGGCGGGCAGAGGGAAAGTTACGAAGGACATTTCCGTACCATTGACGGGCGCCTACCTACTCAACAGTAAAGGCCAGTGGGAGTCAGCGCGCAACCCGCTCAATCGCTACTCCACCATTCGAAAATCTCTGGGCATGCAAAAACTCGGCCCTGGCTTTGGCTTTACGCTTGAAATGATGCAACAGCGACCCAAAGTGACCATTGGACTCGTAGTCAACGCCAAAGGCGGAAGCAAAATCAAAGAATGGCAGCCCGGTGCAACGTTTTTTAGCGAGGCAGTTATGCGCACAAAGCAGGCCCTGGCGGCCGGAGCTGAGCTAAAGGGCATTTTGTGGCACCAAGGTGAGTCGGATAGTAATAATGGGAATTACGTCAAAAAGGATCTGAAGCCCATCATTATAGCCCTGCGTAAAGAGTTTGGCAACCCAGACCTTCCCTTTATCGTTGGTGAAACATTCAGTGGTGACTTTAAAGGGAAAAAAAGCAATCGGGATAAGATCAACAAGCAGCTGAAGCAGGTTCCTGCTTTGGTGCCAGTTACAGCATGCGCTTCATCGAAGGGGCTGTCCACTTTTGATGGAACCCACTTTGATACCAAAAGCCAACTTGAGTTAGGGAAGCGGTACGCTACCGCAATGCTAGGTCTTCAGAAAAGCAAATGAGCTTTGAGCACCCCTAAGCCCACTCAAATTCGAAGAGTGCAGGGTTCAGCTTGGAGACTCAAAAAGAATACTCTTTTTGTACCACGCCAGGAAATCCAGCTAAGATGAAACGCCACTTTTTATTCGACCATTCCTTGCCCGCATAAGCAACTCCAACCCGAGGGCCTACGACTATATTGGTCATATCAGGGCGCTCTGGATCTTCTAGCTGATCTGGATGTTTTGCTTCCAATAGCTGCTTTGGCTCATATATTTTCACGGGACAAGCTTTCTCGCCAAGCATCAGCGCATTATCCTGACGAGTAATCGCTAATGCCTGCGCTGCTTTTCCGGGGCCGTTACAGAGTTTTACCCTCGAGCAGGCCAATTGGCCTCGCCTTTTTCGAGCAAGACCTTCCCCTTTCAAGACCTCTATTCCACGAATTAATACAGCCGAAGGGAGACCTTCTTCAGAGCTTACAATATTCAACATGACATGCATACCGTAGCACAAATAGCAATACAAATGACCTGCGCTGGCATACAAAGTTTTCGTACGCTCAGTCAAACCTTTACTTCCATGGCAAGCCAAATCATCTTGGCCATGATACGCTTCTGTTTCAGTAATAGTAGCAAGAACTCCCCGACACTCTATCTGGCAACCCAATAGCAAAGGAGCCAATTCATACGCAGGTCTTTTAAAATGATTCTTGGAAAAGCACTTCACCAGTTCAGCTTAACCACTAACCGAAGTGGTCTACAAGCTTATCAATGAAATAGAAAGAAGGAATACCAAAATCAGAATTCACCTTAACTATAATATCTTAGCTCTTTAGTCTTAGCTTATAGACAAACACACCAGAAAGAAAAATACACCAGAATAATGCAAAGTCATCACTCGATAACACTCACATGGCCACGCTTGAAACGTTTTGTTTCTATTTTGTATTTTTTGACTCGTAGCCCCATTTGACGCTCAGTGATACCAAGACTAATTGCAGCTTTACTCATATTTCCGTTCGTTTCTTTGAGTGTTGAAACCAGCATTTCTAGCTCAAGGGCATCTAACATACTTTGTAAATTCCCTGAGACCTTCTCCTCTGGAGACTCATTTTTTTGCAAAGAGGGTGGTAAATGATTCGCTAGAATAGAGTCCCCCTGACAAACCAAGACAGCTCTTTCCACACAATTTTCTAGCTCACGTACGTTTCCTGGCCAATGATAGCTCGTTAACAAATCTATAGCAGCAGTGGATATTCGATATATACTCTTCATATTCAAACTACTATACTTTTCTACAAAGAAATCAGCTAATTGTAAAATATCTGCTCTACGCTCTCTAAGTGCTGGCACATAGATAGGAAAAACATTCAGGCGGTAAAAAAGGTCCATACGAAACTCTTCATTCTCCATCATAATATCCAAATCGCGGGAAGTGGCTGCAATAATACGGACATTGCATTTCACCGGAGTATGCCCCCCCACTCTTTCAAACTCTTTTTCTTGCAGAACACGAAGAAGTTTCACTTGCACACTAGGCGATATATCACCAATTTCATCAATAAATAGAGTTCCGCCATCGGCAACTTCAAAACGCCCTTTACGCATCACAGCTGCTCCTGTGAAAGAACCTTTTTCGTGACCAAAAAGTTCACTTTCAATAATTGAGTCTGGCAATGCGGCACAATTAAACTTCACATGAACACCGTCTTTTTTAGAGCTTAAATCATGAATGGCTTGAGCGACCAACTCTTTACCCACACCACTTTCACCACGGATTAATACCGTCGTATTGCTATAAGCAACTTGCTGTATGCTTTTATAGACCTCCTGCATGGCGCGGGAGTTCCCGATCATATTGCTTGGTCGCCAGTCAGAAAGATCACTTTGACTTAAGGCTTGAGATATTTTTTGAGATTCCATAACGAGCAATTCTTAATTAACAAGACTTAGATGTCGGCCACCGAAAAACTTTCCATTCACGTCTTTCCACAGCACCTAAACTACGATAAAAAGAATGGGCATTCAGATTCCAATCCAATGCTTGCCATTCTAAACCATAATAACCTTCCAAGCTTGCCTCTTCATATAACTTTTTCATTAAAGACGTAGCTATGCCTTTATTGCGGTACTCAGGACACACAAATAGGTCTTCCACATACAAGCCACGCTTACCGATAAAAGTCGACATGCATTCATAACATAATATAAAACCAACAGGCTGATCACCCATCTTAGCCATATAAGCCCTTGAGCGACTGTGTGGGGTAAATAGAAGCTCTCGTAAATCCTCTTGAGTACACGAAAAACTATCTTCAAGATTCTCAAAACGCGCCAAATTGATTATAAGATGATAAAGATCGTTCAGATCTTTCTCTTGCACTCTTAAAATCACTGTCTCTTTATCTAAATCCATGCTCTGGTCGATAAACATAAATCACCTATCTATTAAAATGTTGAAGTTCATATGGCATTTTGCATATGGCGCACCCTTTGTAATAAATCCCTAACCTCATCTATATCGAGAGATTTCTTATCAGACTCAGCCCTTTCTTTAACAAGTTCCAAAAGCATAGAAGCAGTCTTCCTGTCCAGTTCTTCTCCTTCTTGTGCCAACAGTCTCATGAGCACTGTCGTGCCTGAATGTTTACCCAGTATAAAACTTCTATTCTTATGCCCAACTTCATCAGGAGCAAAGGCTTCATAACTTCGACTATCCTTAAGCAAACCAGCACAGTGAATGCCGGATTCATGCTCAAATATTCTTTCGCCAACCACAGGCTTAAATGGAGGAATCATGCGACCAGAACATTTTGCCACCAACTGACTCAGTGGACTCAATTTAGAAAGAGCAAAGCCACTATAACCATCCCCTTCCACATCTAAAGCCAACGCAACTTCCTCCAAAGGAGCATTGCCCGTTCTCTCACCAATGCCATTGACAGTTACACTGGCATGAGTCGCCCCGGACTCCAATGCCGTAAGTGTATTTGCTGTCGCCATACCCAAATCGTTATGAGCATGAAACTCCCACTCCACTTTTGAGCAAATAGACTGCAAATGATTAAATAATTTTTGCGTTTTCATCGGACTCAGAATTCCTACCGTATCGGCTATTCGTATACGACTAGCTCCGCACTCGATAGCTTTTTGACAAAATAAATCCAAAAATCCTTG
>JADGBV010000301.1 GCA_015231345.1 Planctomycetota bacterium | reverse complement strand
ACCATATAGTGCTAAGGACGTGGATAGTAACGTTATAGTCAAAAAATCCCTCGACATAATGACTCAATTGCGAGATTCGTGCAATGAATCTGTTGGCCTTGCCATTTTAGTGCATAAGGAGGCCCTCGGTAAAGCTATCGCCCGAGTTGAAGGTGAGCAAGGAGTCTCCATTCGTTTTGATGTGGGCTTTACTTTCCCCCCTCATATTGGCGCTCCTACAAAGGCGATTTTGGCTTACCTTCCCGTTGAGGAAAGGGATGAATTTATCAATAAAATGACGTTTGAAGGGTTCACAGATAGTACAATTACGGACCGGGATACATTTATAAAAGAGCTAGAACTCACAAAGAAGAGAGGCTATTCAACCGATGTTGGTGAACACAATGCTGGCTGTAATTGCGTAGGGGCAAGCATTTTTGATGAGAGCCATTACCCTATTGCTGCAATTTGGACATCGAGTTTTTCAAACCGAATGATGCCCTCCAGGTTTGAAGAAGTGGCTGAAAAGGTGATTGCTTCGGCCAAATTAATTTCAAGCAGAATGCAAGGGAAAGGTAATACTCAGGCCGATTATACTCAACTCGTCATTCAGGAGGCTCAAAGCTATTTTCATGATAATCTTGACCGTAAATTTGATATTAAGGAATACGCTGAGTCGGTCAATGTGGGGTACTCTTGGTTTCGCAGTCGCTTTAAGGAAGTAGTGGGGCAAAGCCCAAAGCAGTATCATCACCAAATTTGCATGGATAAAGCGGTGGATTTACTTCTCCACACTGATTTATCCGTAAAAGAAATCAGTCATAGCTTAGGATACGAGAGCCAAAACTACTTTTCTAGCGCTTTTAAGAATATAACGAGTCGGAACCCAAGTGATTATCGGGAAAAGTGATTCCTCGCTCATTTAGGAGCCAATTTGATAGGCTCTATCAGTTTTTACAAATATCAGCTTCCGACATATCAATTTTCGAAAATATCAAAAATCGTATATACCCTATCATAAATAGTATAGATTTTCCGGGGGTAAAACCAATATAATTGGGTAAGCTAAAATATATATAGGCATCTGATATAACTCTACCCTCTAAAAATCAACATCTCGGAAAAGACAGCAAGCATTATGCTGGGTAATAGTACAAAAAAAAGTCAAAAAAAGTGTCTAGATTATGACTTACATCAATAGAGTAGTAAGTGACGGTTAATCACAAGCACTCACAGCTTTAAAGACAGGGCCCATTCAAGGACATACACAAGATGAAAAGACGAAATCTAATCAAGGCAGCCACGGCGGCAGGCGTACTAGGAACATGTGCCAGCTTCGGTCATTCTCAACAGGAAGGAAAGAATATGAAGAGTAACATGCTAGTCATCGGTGCAGATCCCTTTGCAGTGGATCTGAAAGACGATATCGCAGCTTATCTCAAGGAGAAGAAGCTGAAGTTCGTCGATGTGGGTACTATTAAAGATAAAAACGAGGTGGCATATTATGATGTGGCTGTGGCCGCTGCTAAGAAGATTCAGACGGGAGAAGCCGAGCGTGGCATTCTCTTTTGCGGAAGCGGCATGGGTATGTCGGTCGTTGCCAATAAATTCAGCGGAGTTGTGGCAAGCGTCGTAGAGTCGGTGTATGCAGCTGAACTCTGCCGCGCCATTAACGACTCTAATGTTCTGTGTATGGGCGCAATGCTGAACGCACCGTGGAAGGCACGCCAAATGGTTAATGCGTGGCTCACCACAAAGCACACGAAAGGACTGGAGCAATTTTCAGACTTTCTCAAACAGGCGGTCAAAGAGGTGGATGCCATTGACAATAGCCAACGAAAAAGCTGAATAGGAGCTTCTCATTATGAAATCATATAACCTCCACCGAACCGGTATAGCTCAGAGACTTCGTCTTGGCACGCTCGCCTTTCTAGTATTGTTTGCTACATCCTTCGTGTATGCAGCAAAATCGCCCAAGAAGAGGTCCGCGCCAGCCGTGCAAATACCGTCTTCACTATTCAGCTCCTGCTATTCATACTCCTCTTACTCCATCGCGTGTGGTCGCAGGAAATACGACCCTTGGAAACCGCTCTGACTTCGTTGCTGACATGGACTGGCAGGTTGGTCAAATTGTACAGGCTCTCAAAGATGCTGGAGTGTATGAAAACACCATGGTTATCTTGTCGAGTGATAATGGTGGCACAGCAATTCCTGTTGCTAAAGTAGAGTCCAATCAGACTCAACACCCGAGTGGCCCTTATCGTGCTGCCAAGTCCAGTATCTATGAAGGTGGTCACCGAGTTCCTTTGATTTGGAGCTGGCCTGGAAAGGTGAAGTCAGATACGGTTAGCGATCAATTGGTGTCGGTTCTGGATGTTGCCGCGACCCTTAAGGATATCACTAGAGCTGAAACTGATCTTGAGCAACATTATGATTCCATCAGCATGCTACCCTTGTTGATGAGTGATACTCCAGATCAAGAAGAAGCCACACGTGATCGACATTTTTACCTGGTCAATAAGCAATTTTTTGGAAATGGTGTGCGCTGGGACCTTGATGCAGGAAATGAGTACGGTGTTCAGGCTGGAGAGTACCTCCACATTTTTCATGAAAATGATTCTTCAGGTAAAAAAATTGAGTTGTATAACTTGAGCGTGGACGTATCGCAAACTGAAGAAAATAACCTTATAGACGGTGCTCTCCCCATCGATGTCTATATCAATAATCCAGAATATGGTGATTTGATTCGGGATATGCAAATTTGGTATGATGAATACAGCGATTACCGATATATCACTGATCCCGTTGCTCCCAGGGAAACACCCAAGACAGGTTTGGTTGGAAACTCAATCATTAGCATCAATTTCTTAAAAACCCCTAGCTGGTATGAAAGCAGGAGGCCTGGGTCTTTTGGTTCAAATAACTTTGCTTCGATCACCAGTGAGTGGAATGAAATATCTGTGACGACCCATGACTTGACGAGGGAAGATGGCTCGGCGAGTACCGTGAGTGCCATCATTGATCCCAATCTTAAAAGCATACGCATCGCTGGGCTCTATGATGACCATGTGTTCAATGCTGGTCTCGCGGCCTCATCGGATAAATACATTGAACTCACAAATTTGAATAACAACTTCCCCAATGGTTATCGAATCATCATCTATGTTAGTGCGCATGAAGATCTAGAGGGCAGCAAGTTCAGTCTGGTTAAAAATAATGATACGGTGAATGGTCGAATCCTTTTTAATTCACGTCCTCAAAGAGACTCAAGCGACTTGGTCTATGCCACTCCTAACAAATGGATCGAAAATCCCTCGGTAAACTATTTGGTCTACGGGCTTGATGAGGCATTGAACGATGATCATGTTTCGTTGAAAATGACCAACATTATGGGTGATCGAAATGCCGCCTTTGCTGGAATACAAATTGTTCCAGCCGACGACACTTTTTTCACTCCCATTCGCTAATGCTCAAACCAGGTTGCCTTAGGGCATACCTGGAATGATCGTAAATCTATAGCGGTGGATCTTCGCGATGCGAAAAGTCCACCGTTTTTTTATTTTGCTAATGGATGCTTATGACCTTGTCCAGTGCAGTCCGTTAGGAAAAATAGAGTTTTATTTGGGTCTCGGAAATATTCTAAAATTGAACAGACGAAAAAAAATAATATTAATATGGGCATACTAGATATCAGGATATTATCAATTCTATAAATTTAGTTCAATTTAGAATGAGACTACCGCCTTTATCAAGAAGCCTGTGATAGACGATATAATGCACTTTTTTATTTCTGCAGACCCGTATTTTGGACAGGGTTCGCAGAAATTCCAGCTAGCAGGTGCCCCTTTCTTTTGACATGATTCACAGGATTTACATGATTTCAATGCATGGCAACGATGTGCTGCCTGTGCTAAGAGAGAAGTTCTTAAGAATCATGTAAATCATGTTAATCCTGTCCGAAACCAAAGAAAATGGCGAAACTCTAGCCTAATGATCTCAATCTTCTTATATATAGACTAATAGCTTTACAATATCTGAATAAGCTTCAATTTTGAATAAGGGAACGATGAAGCTGTAGCGGCGTTTTTGGTCTCCGCCGGAGACCGAAGGGATAGGGACTTGCTCCTGGGGTTGTTATCAAGAGCATCGGCAAATGAATAGGTGTCGGCGATGACAATCAACTCAATGCCAACAATTTTTTGATCGGCTGCGGCCTTGGACTATATTGGATCTTTGACACTGCCGACCCAGACCAGAAGATGATAAAATTTGTTCGGCGATTTTACCGTGCCCATCACACGGGCCCTTTTTCCTAGATAAGGCATAAGCTTATCGTTGAACTTCTTCATGACCTGGATGTTCCGGGGCTTTCCGTCTACCTTGATCTGGAAGACCAGTGCGCCTTCTTTCTTGGGGTGCTTTGCGACCATTCCATTTTGATACAGTTTGTAGGTGTTCTCCTTCACTTCATCTGCTGCTAAAGGTGAGAGAAAGGATAGCGTAAGAGCCAGTGCCAGTAGTTTGCCAAATGTGATCATGAAGCCTCCGAATCGTGTTTTATAGTATTTCTACAAAGGATCATGTATAGTAATATAATATTACAAGAGCGCAAAGGGATAGGAATTTGCTTCTGGACCCGAGCTCTACATTTTCACTATTCACTAAAAGCGGAGACGGAACAAAATCAATTCCAAAACTGAGAAGTAAAGGGACAAATTAATTCTCTATTTAAATATTCCACACTGTTGCCCTCCTCGACAGGGCAATCGCATCAAATCTATAGACTTTCCCTCCCCCAGGGTCATAGGAACGCAAATCGTTCAGT
>JADGBV010000300.1 GCA_015231345.1 Planctomycetota bacterium | reverse complement strand
CCTGTGCCTAAAACAGATTCAACTCGAATCAGATAGTTTTGCGCTCCCTCGTGATAGGGATCCATACGCAAAGCTTTAGCAAAGTTTTGAGCCGCTTCACTATACTGCCTTTGCTTGTACTCATTAAGCCCTAGATGATAAAATCGATCCGCTTGAGCTTTGCGATCTCCCAGTTTGACACTACTCGTATCGAGTATCTTATCCGTGGATGATTCTTCAGCTGCCCATAAAGCAAAGCAACCAATACCAAAAATAAAACTAAAAAGGATTCTATTTATTCTCAAGGCAGTTGACTCTCATATTCGTCAAAAATTAATATTTTTGCTCGCACAGATACGATGACATTTTCTAATTGCACATATTCACCATCAGAACGAAATAAACGTCCCACAAGAGGTACTTTCGATAATAGTGGCACCCCATAAGAGTTAGTTTTCTCTTGACTGCCCATACGCCCTCCGACCAAAGCAACACCGCCATCTGGCACTTGAACACGAGTTTGCAATTGCCAAACTTCAACATTAGGAAGTTCTATCGTCACATCGTAGGTCGTAGAAGAGCTGCTACTGTTATTATTATTTCGTCCACCACCACTCCTGTTTCTCACAGGAATTGTCAAATCCATCAATTCAAACTCAATCAAACGTGTGATTTGAGGGCTAAGGTCCATAGTAACGTACTTACGATCACTAGAAATTGTAGGTCTCACAACCAACAGCTCACCTGATGATGCCCTAGCAATAACAGGTGTTAAACGCCCATTACGCGATCTGAAATTTTTAATAAAAGAGGTATCTGTTGACTTAATCACATAGGCCTGACGGTTATTGATAACAGATAACCTAGGAGCTAAGAGATCTTTAATATTTCTTTTTCGCGCCAAAGCATGAAAGACCAAGCCCGCACGAATGGGATTCAACACTGCGACTTCAGCCAGCAACCCTTGAGATTCTCTACTGTCAGCAACAAAGATAGATCCACCATCACTCACAATAGAGTCTGCAGCTGAACCCATAATTGAAGCGACGCGTGAATCACTTGAGTTATCTTTACGACTACTGTATGTACCTGTTCCATCTGTAGGGCTTCCAGAGTCTTCTAGGTTTAGTTCTGTTAAGCCTTTCCATTCAACTCCGATATCAAAAAGGTCATCATCTGTAGAAGATATGAAACGCGCTTCAATTGATACTTGTAGCGTTTGTTGCTTCCTGAGCATTTCAAGAAGGTCATCAATTTCCCGGTGGACTTCTTCAATTTGAGAGATAAGCAAAGTTCCTGCTTGAAACTCCGTAATACTCATACCTGTCATATCCCAAGATGCAGGACTTGCTGCTTCTCTAATAAGTTCTTCGATGGCATCAACAGTAAGAACTCCATTTTCTTCAGTTGAAGCATCAAGGTGCATTGCAGCAGACCCTTCACCCTCTATACCAACATTTTCAGCTCCCTCACTGGTGTAAGAGGTGATCAGGTCAGTCACATCATAAAGTTTCTGTTTAGGCAGATTGAAAATAGATTGATTTTCTTCACTTGTGATGAAAACCACTCCATCTCTAAATTGATAAATCAATTTATTCTCGGCGGATATACCATTAAGGATGAGCTCAAGGGCCGCTTTCAATCTCACATCACGCAAGAAGGTTTCTGTAATTCTGGCATCTTCAAGGTCAAGGTTTTTATCAATATGAAAACTCACCCCGGTTTGTTCTTGCATTTTCTCAACCACTTCAGGCAGAGTAAAATCAGGTATCGTCAAAGTGACCCTTAACTCCATTTTCTGTTTCATTTGTTTGAGCCACTCTGGCTCTTCTTGTATCGTCTGCCCAGGAGCTGTCCTTTTGCTAATCTTTTCCCACTCGGAAGGGTAAGTTAAAGTCTCAGAGTAGAGGATGCTAGATTCTCTTAACTTTTCAATATTTTTTCGCCACTCAACAGAGCTTTTTTCTTTAATATCATTAAAAAGTTTTTCATCTTTGCGATAAGCACTTTTACTGAGTAATAATTCTGCCTCAGCACTTTTGGGCCATTTCTTAAGAATCATGCGAGCCATACTCTCACTCTTAAGGTAGTTTCCTTCTAGGTAAGCGCGTTTTGTACGAATAAGAAGATCATCATATTGATTCTTCTCATATTCTTTTGACTGCACAGATAAGTCTTGAGCTTTTTGACGAGCTTTTTGCTCCGTTCTCTCTTGAATATAAGCCTTCCAGACAAAGTTCTTATCATCGATTTTCTTCAGTCCAGCCGCAATACGACGCTTAAGCTTGGTGCGCTCAGAACCTGGGTCCATTTGACTAACAACATCTTGAGCCGAGCGATATTCTGCTCTCGCATTTGATAATGCTTGCAAAGCATTTGAGCGATCACCATCTTGATTAGAAGACCATAAGTCATCAGCCTTAAGCATCATTTGCCTAGCTTGCTCAAAATGATAAGTAATCGTTAAAGACATCTCCTCATTTTTCATTCTTCTCGTTTCACTCACCCAGTCAGTCACTGATTCAGGGCTATCACTTTCCAGACCTAATATCTGACGGCAACGATAAATATATTTTTTAACATTTTCGTCCTTAGGCAAAAGACGTTGTGCTTTTTGAAAATGAACTAATGCTTCGTTATAACGAAACTGTTGATAAAGAAGCACACCCTTATCGTAAGAGACACGACCTTGGACTTGCATTGCATCGTCCATCAAAGATTTCTTGAGCGCAATAGCCTCCAAAGCTGGCCTCCCAGGAAGGCTTTCTTTCTGAGCTTTCTTTTCCTTAGGTTCTGGAGCTGCAGGAGTTGACACTACCGGTTGGGGGTCGTCATTCACCATGGGTGCTTCGACGGGTTCTTTATCCCCTTTAAACACTCCCTTGAACCAAGAAGAAAAACGGTTTTCACCTCTGTCCTCTCTTCTTGTCTTCTCCTTCTGCTCAGGCTTTACTTCATCCTTAGCTTCTGGCTCATCACTTAATTTAAGAACTCCACCCATAATAGGTGAGCTAGCTTCTTCATTTTGCTCAGCAATGAGCACTTGCCCCATCATCAGGAACACGACAGCTAGTAGGTATATTTTAGTACTTTGTTCTCTCAACTCAAATATCTCATAGAGGTGAATTTAATAGTCTTATAGTATGGTTTTCTCGTTCAAGCTCCAACTTTTCTTCTTGCCCAGTCTTACGGTGTTTTATGATAAGAAAATAACGATACTGGGAAGTCTTCCTCTCGATATTTTCATAATCTCGCAGTGTGGGGTTAAACTTTCGCTCAATATTATTAATTGTATCCACTTGCTCATCAACTTTGACAGCATCCCAATCGGTCAGAAAGTCCATATCCATCTGTAGAACTTTCCAAGAATTAATTTTGCGAGCTTCTTCTTCAGCCGTAAGCTCTTCTAAATCAGGCACATAACCATCTAAAGCTTCAATCGCTTTTTTCCCAGCCTTATGGCGGAATTCATTCAGCCTCTTGCTGTAATAAACTCTATTTCCGTTTGGCAAGAGTATGGTATGCTTTTTTTGCACACGCCCGATATTAGATTTTTCCGGGTCCCCAATCACAATGCCACGGTCCAAATAATCCATCATATATCGCTTGGGTGACCAAGGTGGTAAGAATTGCACACTTATATTCACATAAACTTTATCGGGAGAAACGACTTTCCCCTCACGCTTAACCAATTGTCCTTTCTCGTTTCTATAACCTGGGATGTACCTGGTAAAACGCATGCCTCGGTCTTTTGTTGTTTTAGCAACAATAGCTTTACAAAAGCCGTCACCTTCTATTTCTTGGCCTGCTGTTTCTGGCACCGTACTGATTCCCCAAGCCTTCACGCGGTATTCATATTCTGTGCCAGCTTCAAGGTTGAAGTCTAGGTAGGCAAAATCCCTCACGAGCGGTTCATCTTCTAGGTCCTCTTGCTCATCTTCTTGTAAAGCCTCTGGCTCACTGGTTATTCCAGAAAACTGAAAGCCTTCTGGCCCCGTGGATTCATCTACAACCTCTTCTTGTTCTTCTTGGAAATAGGAACCCAAAATACGCAGAACTTGCCCTTCATTATCCAGAACGTCTTTCCATAATTCCTCGCCTTTCTTTCTTTTCTGCATGGTGCAGTGCGTCAGTTTTGCATCGATATACTTTGACGGAGCCAGCCATTTCAAGCTCACATTCATTACAGTTGTGTCAACCACCTGCAGCTCCTCTACCTTACCTATGTAGTTTTTCTCAGGAGGCATAAAAAAATCACAGCCTGGAAAAATACAGTAGCGATTTCGATCTTCAGCAGCAAACAAAAGATCTTTATTGCTATGTTCTTTTTCATGCTCAATTTTTTTCTTTTCATATTCACGGTGCGCTTCAGTTATGTCTACTGACTCATAACGAAAGAAAGGTGAGCGAGTTTTATCCAAAACAGGCTTCCAAACTAATTCTTCTTTAAAGTTTTCAGCCATTTTGGGCTTCACAAATTTTGGAGGAGCAGGGTCAGCTTTTTTTACCGTCGAAATTGTTTTATTAGCATTAACTGAGATTTCCGGCTCTACGGATAAATTCATCACCGAATCGAATATATTCATCCCAGCCCAGGCTAAAAGCACTACGCATAGAACCTTATCGGCGTATTTGATTAACAGAATATTTAATTGACCCATCTTATCTACCTCTGCGGCCTCCTCTTATGGGAGTTCTACCCACTGGAGCAGATTCATCTTCAGCCAAAATCACTTCTTCACCATCTTTTACATAGTCATAATGACGCAAGTTGAGGGTAACCTTAATCTTAAAAGTCTTAGTAAATGCCAAGAAAGGCACATTACTCTTAATTCC
>JADGBV010000002.1 GCA_015231345.1 Planctomycetota bacterium | reverse complement strand
TTATCGTCGATAAAAGGATTGGCAAATATTGTGATGCTATGGACTCCTTCCATTTCATTATCAAAAGGGGTGGCATCAGCCCGTCCCTTGCGGGATTGTAAGTTTCGGGGAGCGTCTCGTGAGTCCATTTGTCCATCGATATCCACAACAAGTAAGGCTGGCTTGTCCATCGTTATATAGACATCTCCATTGATAATTTCGCAGGATTTGATATGGCGTACAGGGCGGGCCGATACTGATTTTATCGGGCCAGAAGGGGCACCTTTCTTGTTGAGTCTTTTGATTTTTATAACCACCGGGGTCTCTGGCCCCAATTCAAAATTACAATAGGTCGCACTCCAGTCTCCTACGGCACCATCAAAGTAAGCTTTTCCTAAATCAGTCCTGCATTTCGTAAACCAAGCGAATGGTTTTTCCCAGTTGCTAGCTTGGGATGGATTATTGTTATCGAGTTTGCTAACCTTTTGTATGCTAAAACTATAGTAAGGAGAGGGGGGGAGTTCCGGAACGGAATGATAAACATGAAGTTGACCTTTGCGGTGGAGTTGATCCCTTACGATTGGGGCTTTATATGACACGATCAGGTTTCTGGTTATGAACATCTCGGGATTGTTGAAAGAATCCACAAATTTGAGATATAGCGTATGCTTTCCTGCAACGCTACTGGCAAAATGAGCCTTGTATTGAAAGAAAAGAGTCCTCGACCCTGTATGCTGCACGTCAATGAGAGCAATAGGCTTACTTTCCAGTGAGTCTAGTATAACTTCAATTCTCCCTCCAGAAAAGGGAGAAGCTGCTTCTACAGCTATATGATTAGACTTGGTGCCAAAATCAAAGTTTGAGAATGCGACCCAGGAAGCATCTTTGATGCCTTCTAGAGTCGTTTTGCCTGCTTGAATGGGTGCCTTACCGGGGTGGGATTCTCTGTCGAAATCCCGTGTGTTAAATTTTGATAAAGGCTGCTTTAAACCAGGCCCCACGCTTCTGAAGATGAAGTCTCTTACGCCGTAGTACATTCCTTTCTTGCGTTCAAATACAAAGTATAGATCTTGGATTCCCTGTATTTTTTGGCTAAGAGGCCCTTGCTGTAAAATCCATTTCTTGGATTTATCTAATGCATAACTCGCAATTGTAGTGCCTTCGGGGGAGCCCAAGCGGATCTCAAAATCGACTTCAGCTAAGGACATCATTTCAATTTCAAAGTAGGTGGCGCCTTCTCCAAAGTCAAAATCGGTGTATTTGAGCCAATAGCTTCCTTTAGCTTTCAAGGTGTCGATTCCTGCCTCGCTACTTTCATCGTAAGCTCCTGCGGGGGCCCAGATATCTAGCTTAAGAATTGCACTCTTTTCGGTGCTATAGGCACTAGGGGATTTTGCTAAGCTATGTTCAGGCTTGCTTGTATCCCTTGCATCTCTTATCACATGATCCACTGAGGTTGAGAGGGGCTGTTGCTCTGAGGGCTGATAATCTGAGGCCTGGCACTCAGGCTCTTGGCCAAGTCGGGAAGACCTGTCACCATCTGATGCAGTTATTGGCTCCCGAGTCTCCTGATTTATCTCAGAGAGAGCTTCACCTTTAGGTTCCGATTCTGTATCTCTAGAGGATAACAAGTATGCAGCCCCAGCGACCAATAACAAAAGCCCAAATGCAATGACTAGGTACATCGATGCTTTTGATTCTTGATCTCTAGGGCGACCTTGTGGCCTTCGTTTTCTAGTCTGCTGTTTGGCCTGCTGTTCAGTCGCTATATTTGACCTTAGCGAACCAAGCTTTTTTCCCTTTTGCTTTGTCCTCTCAGAATCCTTAGTTTTTTTCTTGAGTCTCAGTTCAAATGAAGTATTGCATGCATTGCAGTTGGCTACTCGGCCTATGAATTCTTGGCCAACGGAATGAGCCTTTTGACAGTTCGGGCAGATGACTTGAAACTTTTCCGCGCTCATAGTGCCTTCCTTAGGTATTGACGCCACGGGAAAAAAGTTAAAGCGAGAATCATAAATTAGGTCCGTTCAAGTACCGACCCTAATCCCTGCAATCCCACATCGTTTCCTTAAAATCATTTGAGCCAGAATCAAGCATATTTATATCACTCCTGCTACCATTGGTATCCGAAAAGCTCATGAACCTTACACTTCCATCGCACATGGCGAAGTTGAGCTCGTAAGGTATGCCATGTTTTAGAGGATTTAAAGAGATACTCCCATCGCGAAGCTCGTTAGCTGCGATAGTATCTCCCCAACTTGAGCCTAGGAATTTCTGGGGGTCATTCCGTTCAATCAGTAGAATCGAGTCTGAAGGATCGGATATTTGGCTGAATTCCATAGACCATCCTTCTATATACTTATCTGTATTCCATAGACTTTTCACTACCCCCCTTTTCTTGCTCATATTGTTAACCTCCTCTTTTCCAGCATTAACAGCATATGATCGACGACAAATCGGGTTTCCTCCTGCGTTTACGAATTCATATGACGGGTCCATAGGGCATGCGTATAATTGATGAAAGTCAGCATTCGACTGATCATATTTTACCCATGAGTTGCCATATGTTTTTGCATCAACCTCCCGGCCATCATAGAAAAACAGGCGATCATCCCATGAAAACCACTTAGATGTCACATCGTTTTCGGTCAGTTCTTTAATGGAAGAAGGGATTCGGTCTTCATTATCATTAGCAAACATGGACATTGCACCGCTTATGGAGTGTTCCTTTTGGGTGCAGACAATAGCTTTTGCCTTGTAATTCATTGTTGATAATGATTGAGATAGCAAGGATGAAAGGATTGCCAAGATGGCCATCACAATCAGTAGTTCAATAAGAGAGAATTTATGATTCATGAAAATTTAAATATAACACAAAAGCGTGATCATGACTTCATATACGTTTTTAAGACTTGCTATGGACATCTTATTTTTTAACTCAGGAAATTTTTCATCATTGCACATGAATCATACTAGGCTTATATCTCTTTAGCCACAGAGCTCACAGAGGCCTCAGAGCTTTTCTCTGAGTTCTCTGTGAGCTCTGTGGCAGATTTTTTTTCAGGCAATTTATTTTCATTATGACACTCAATCAAATTAACCCTTTACGTATCGCAGTTGCAATGGCTGCAGCGACATTTGGCACTTGGAGTTTTTTATAGATATTTTCGGTATACAGAGCTACAGCTCGATAACTTAGGTCGAGTTGTGAAGCGACCTCCTTTTTGACATAGCCCATTGCTAAAAGCTCCAGCACTTCCACCTCACGCTTACTTAAAGGATTCTCCTTTTCAGTTGGTATGCTTGTGAGGGTTTTCAGAACAAACCTGGATAATTGCGGATCAAGCACACAGCCTCCCTGGTGAACATCGCGAATCGCTGTTCTTATTTCATCCAACTTGGCATCTTTAAGTATGTATCCAGATACGCCAAGGCGTATAGCTTCCAAAGTGGTATGATAATCATCGTTCTGTGTTAATACAAGAATGCGTGAGTTTGGCGCGTATCGCTGAAAACTTGGTACAAAGGTAAGTCCATTATTTCCAGGAAGATGCAAATCTAATAAAATAATATCTGCTTGAGGAGGGTGCTCACTTTGTAAATCTTTAAGGCAGTCCTCGCCCTTGCTATAATGCTGGATATACGTCAGAGTATCTGTAAGCTCGATAATGTCTTGCAAGGATTTGGCGTATGCAGCATTGTCCTCAACGATGATGATACGGATAAGATCACTCATGCTATAAGTTTAAGGAGAAAAGAGTAAAGTGATTTGAGTTCCCTGACCAGGTTGACTTTCAATTTGAAGTCTTCCTTTAAGCTCATTTGCCCTCTTTTCAAGATGAAGTAAAGAAGGTGCCGGATCTGGAAGGCCACAGCCATCATCCGAAACAGTCATCTGAAGGTGAGATTTAACGGCTTTAGTCGTAATTGTTACATTCTCGGACTTGGCATGCTTTATGATATTATTTAATGCTTCTTTATAGAAAAGCAGTAAATGCCATTGGGCTTTTATACTAAGTGAGTTGAAGGATTTTGTATCATGCAAGGAGAAGTGACTAGGGATAGTCCCAAGAATCTGCGGAGATATTTGCTTTAGGTCATCGATAAAATCACTATTCTTGTTATCTTTTTCGAGAAAACGGATAATTTGTCGCGTTTGCTGTGCAGTGGTCCTTGCTGTTTGAATAACATTACTGAGAAGTTCATGTATCTTTTTGGTAGGCGTCACACTTTCAAGAACCAGCTCAGTGGAGTGAGCTACACTGCTCATATTTGCGCCTATTTCATCATGAAGATCATTGGCTATTTGCTCGCGCATTTGAGTCCACTGTCTAGCAGCAATCAATCGCACCAGCCAGATAGCGAGTATTAAAATGGTAATAAGAGTAATACTAACAATGATGCTGAATAGAAGACGTTCGCGCTCTTGTCTTTGGGCCAATTGTAAGTCCAATTGCAGTTTCCCCATTTGTTTCTTAAGTTGGACTCGTCGAGTGAATTGCTCTACCCAGAGTCTTAGTGGCAAAATGATTCCGCCATTGCTATAACCATCCGTTAAATTTGCAGCATATTGTCTTTTGATATTCTTTCTGTTCTTATTTTCGGCTATCATTTGTACCTCAGAGTCTGTGATCATCACTTTTCCTTTCTGAAGCAGCTGAGCTTCTGCAAGTTCTATTTTCTTAAATCCACTTCGGTGATCAATAAGTCCTTCTGATAAGTTCAACCTATAATACCTGGCTTCAGTAGGTTTGACTTTACACATATAGGGGTTCGCCCCTGGTTTAGGGAAATTTTCTGGGCTTTCATAGATGACTTGAGCATCGTTAAAATCAATTGAACTTGATGCTTCCAGAGAAAATTCAAGAGGAAAACCCAAGCCACTCGCAGGTGGGTAATTATGCTGAAGGGAATGAATAACAGGCCATAATCTCATTTCGTCAATTTCAACTTCATTTCCATAATCGAAAATATACTTGCAGGTCTCTTTATGGGTAAATGAGCTGCCTAGAGGAGAAAAGGACTTTATATTAATGGGAGAAAAAATCGAAAAACCGTCCACCAAACACTTCTCTGACCAGACATAGTAGAAGTCGTTACTCGTGCTGGCCTTAACTTCACCATTTAGACTAACATTCCATTCGCCTTCAAAGGCATATATTTCACTGAGAGCAAGGACGTGAGAAGAGTCCCACCAAGTAGGATTCTTGGGGTAGTGGGTGACTGTTAAGCGCAAACCACTTATCATTTTTGCACGAGAACATGGGAATAATTGGGGTTCTATCCCGGGTGTAGGGTAGAGACTTGTGCCATAATCAGCGATTAATGTCGTACTTCCATCATCACAAATGCCTTCGAGAATGAAATTTTCGGGAAAACCAAAAGACATGAGGTTTCTTCCGTTGGTAGTATAAGTTGCCGGCATAATGGCTATAAGATCAACTTTAGCTTTTTTAGCGAAAGTAATTTCAATAATATTGGATTTATCAGGTGTGGGGGCTGATAGACTACGGTACCCCAGTGTCCAGGGTATGTGGTTCTGACTTTCGTGAGGTAATTGCTCGAGCTCGCTCTGAATAATATCTATACTCTGCTTAAGAGAGGTTGTGGAGTGTGTTATAAACTTGAGGCAATACAGTGCCAAGGCACATAGAATGAATAAAGTAGAAAGACCGGCTATGTAAGTGGACGTTTTCAAAACACCATCAAGAAGGGGCTGTGGATAAGAAAGATGAGATTATAATAATGAAAAATGAAAAAAAGCGAAATATAATTCTTGAGACAGGGAGATTGTTTCTTATAGTATTATCCTTCTGCTCATGCTTTAATATATGAAATTATGCACTTTAAATCAATATGGCCAATTGACCATATTGCTAATGGATAAATACAACATAAGCTATGAAGACAAAACAAGTTGAGTTCATTTCTAGACTAATCCCCTTCCCCGTATTTATCATAGGATAAAAAAGCCCATGCATACATCAAAGAGCATCAAGCAGATAACAATTCTTATTTTATGCCTGTCTTCATTATTAGCATATGGGGATATTCAGCCGAACGTCATCATTATTTTTAATGATGACCAAGGCTATCAGGACTTGGGATGTTATGGTTCTCCCGATATCAAAACACCTCGAGTGGATCAAATGGCCAAAGAGGGAATGAAATTTACAGATTTCTACGTTGCCTCTTCCGTATGCTCTCCTTCCCGGGCTGCTCTTCTCACTGGGTGTTACCCTCAACGAGTAGGTGTAGGTGGCGTTTTCTTTCCAAATAAGGGCAATAATGGCTTAAACCCTGCGCATGTGACCATCGCCGAAACTCTCAAAACAGTGGGCTATAAGACTAAAGCTGTAGGAAAATGGCATTTGGGTGATGATGTGAAATTTTTACCAACCAATCAAGGTTTTGATTCATATTATGGTATCCCCTATAGTAATGATATGTCTCCCTCGCGCATTTCGAAATATGCAGAGGATTGTCTATGGCGTGAAGGCATGTCGGAGGAAATATTGCAAAAAGCCTTTGCTGCTCTGAAAACTGACAAGAAAGCTCTTAAGAATTTTAATAACAAGGTCCCTCTGATGCAAAACCAAGAAGTGATCGAGTTTCCTGCAGACCAGTCAACCATCACTAAAAGATTTGCCTCCGAAAGTATTACTTTTATCTCTGAGTCTGTAAAAGAGAAAAATCCATTTTTTCTCTACTTGGCTAACTCCATGCCCCACACTCCTCTCTTTGCATCTCCAGATTTCAAGGGCAAAAGCCAACGTGGTTTGTACGGCGATGTCATAGAAGAAATAGACTACAATGTCGGCCGTATTCTGGATCACCTAGATGAGCTTGGAATAGCAGATGACACCATCGTCATATTTAGCTCTGATAATGGCCCCTGGTTGATTAAAGGCAAAAATGGTGGAAGTGCACTTCCTTTGTTTGAAGGAAAAATGACAAATTTTGAAGGAGGACAACGAGTCCCCGCCATCGTTCGATGGCCCAATAAGATTCCCGCAGGAAGTATTTGCAATGAAATAGCAACTTCCATGGATTTGTATCCAACTATTGCTCAAATTGCAGGTGCAAATTTACCAGAAATGGCACTAGATGGACAGAATATCTTGGATTTACTCATGGGAGTCAAAGATGCTGTTTCTCCTCATAAATATTTCTTCTATGGCCAAAGGGCTGTTCGAAGTGGTGATTGGAAATATCATAAAGTAGAGAAATTTGTAACAAAGAAGACTCAAAGAGACACAAATAGTCCATCTCTCTATAACTTGAAAGAAGATATTGGTGAGAGCAAGAATATCATAGACAAATACCCTGAAATTGCCAATCGCTTAAAGAAGGCACTTGAATTATTAAATCCAAACCGTCCGCAAGGAAGGAAAGTAAAGAAGTAATCATGGCGATCTAAGTCCTTTCCTACCAGGAATAGGTCAATAACGCAGCAAAACTCTTAAATGCCAAAAAATGCAAGCAAACTGAAAAGAGAGGTAAATTTCTCATGTTCAGTTTTTTTTGTCCAGAATCTCTAGAAACAGCGTATAAGACAGTAAATTTATATCATACTGGGAGCCCCAAAATGCCTAAAAACAAGCTAAAATTCATCTGCAGCAAGCTACAATCCGCCTTTCTCATTCTACTTGCTGGCATCAGCTTCGCGCAAATTGGCACAGCAAAAGCAGACCAACCCAATGTCATTATTATTTTTACTGATGACCAAGGCTACCAAGATTTAGGCTCTTTTGGTTCTCCTAATATTAAGACACCCAATCTCGATAAAATTGCAAAAGAAGGCACTCGCTTTACCGATTTTTATTCGGCCAATTCGGTCTGCTCTCCCTCACGAGCCTCCCTACTCACCGGACGATACCCCCAAAGAACCAGTATTACCGGCGTTCTCTTTCCTACAAGCACGAATGGGCTTCCCCAAAATGAAATCACCATAGCAGAATTACTTAAGCAAAAAGGATATGCCACCGCATGTGTCGGTAAGTGGCACATCGGCCATAAGAAAGAATACCTACCCACACAACATGGCTTCGATAGTTATTTCGGTATCCCCTACAGCAATGACATGAGCCTCTTTAAAAACCCAACCCTCTCCAAAGATGTTAATCTTAGAGATGGAGCAAGCATAGAAAAAATCAATCAGGGCATTTACTACCCAAACAAGGGTGAAAACAAGCGTCGCTCACCCCTTATGAGGAATGAAGAAGTCATCGAATTTCCAGCAGATCAAAGCACTCTCACCAAACGCTACACCGATGAAGCCATACGCTTTATCGAAAACAATAAGAATAAACCCTTCTTCCTCTATCTGGCCCACACCATGCCTCACATTCCCCTTTATGCCACTGAGAAATTCAGAGGCAAAAGTGAACAGGGACCTTACGGTGATACGGTCGAAGAAATCGATTTCAACGTAGGCCGTTTAATGAAAGCCCTCAAAGAAAATCAACTCGACGAAAACACCCTACTTATTTACACTTCCGACAATGGCCCTTGGAATCTAGGCAAAAAAGGCGGGTGCGCCAAACCATTAAGAGGATACAAGTTCAATACCTTGGAAGGTGGACAACGTGTACCCTGTCTCATGCGTTGGCCAGGCCAAATCCCAGCCGGTAAAGTTTGTAGCGAAATCAGTTCAACTATGGATTTACTACCAACCATAGCAACTCTTGCTGACTGTACGGTCCCTGTTGATCGCACCATAGATGGCAAAAATATTTTCGACCTGATGGCTGGCAAGAATGGAGCCAAGACTCCCCACGAATACTTGTACTACTGGAGAGGCAAAAAGGTGGAAGCTGTCCGCTACGGCAAATGGAAACTCAGAACCCATAAAGATATAAGTGAACTGCATAACCTAGAAAGCGATATTTCCGAAAGCCGTAATCTGATTGAAGAGAAAAAGGAAATCGCAATGCACTTAAGCAAAAAAATGGAAGAGCACGAGGCTGAAGTCCTTGAAGATTTCCATAACACATATAAAAAATAACCGGCTAATAGAATGCTGTGGTTGGCAGAATAGCAGACACAGCATCAAACAAGATAGTAATCCGCATTAAAGGTAGTTAAACGGATAACTATATGGCTGAATAGCCATATTGAAAAGTCTCCAATGACCTCTAGTATAATATTTTTATATTATGGAGGAAAAGTATTATGAATGTTAAGTGTTTTGTAAAATTTTTATTTATGCTGGGAGCTGTTATAGGTGCACCATCCACTGTAGCAGCGTATCAACCAAATATTGTATTTGTTCTTGGCGACGACATTAACCGCGATACCTGGGGAGCATATGGAGGCGTTAACTGCAAAACGCCTAATATCGATAGACTTGCAGATGATGGCCTGAAATTTGATCGTGCATATTGCACAACTGCCATGTGTGCACCTTACAGACAGGAACTCTACAGCGGACGCACACCATGGCGTACCGGAACGTTATCCAATCACTCCCACTCTGCGGAAGGAACCAAAAGTATCGCTCACTATCTCCAAGATTTGGGATATGAAGTCGCTTTGACAGGAAAAAGTCACGTAGGCCCATCTGATTCTTACCCCTTCACAAAAATTAGTGGAAGTAGTGAGCTTTCAGATGATAATGATAAATTTTTAGATGCAGCCTCTCAGCTTTTTGATTCATGCACCGCTGAAGGCGAAGAAAAGCCATTCTGTCTATTTATTGGATCTCATGATGCACACCTTCCATACAAAGATGGTGATCCTTCGGCTTATAATGCTGAGGAATTAATTGTTCCTCCTTACTGGGTAGACACACCAGAAACCCGTGCAGAAATGGTCAATTACTACGCCGAAATCACTAACTTCGATGAGTTGGTTGGACGAGTTCGAGCTGAACTAGAAAATCGAAACCTTTGGGAAAACACAATTTTCATGGTTTGTGGAGAGCAAGGAACAGCTCTTCCTTTCGCCAAATGGACCTGTTATGAGAATGGTTTGCGTAGCGGTTTGATCGCTCACTGGTCTGGTGTAACACAACCAGGGACTGTTTCAGATGAACTAGTTGCTATCACTGACATTACACCTACATTAGTTGAGGCTGCAGGCGGATCAGTAGAAACCATTGACTGTGACGGAAAAAGCTTCCTGAATATGATGAAGGGAGAGGAGCAAGTCATTAATGATTATGTGTATGGAGCCTTTACTAACTGTAATATTTCGGGAAACGATAACAGAGTTTTCCCTATCCGTGTTATTCGTAATAAATCATTTTCTCTCATTTACAACGCTAATTATACAGAGCGTACATCAAATCAAATCATTGGGGGCGCCCTTAACTATCTTGATGATGGCAAAATCCCTAAGAATCCTAATACTGCAGCTTCATGGGCCATATTACCTGTTAAAACTGAGAGAGAAGAGGCTTTAGTTTACAAACTTCACCACCGACCGGAGTTTGAACTTTACGACCTGGAAAATGACCCATATGAACTTACAAATGAGATAGATAATCCTTTGTATGCAGACACTGTGAATGAATTAAAACAACAACTTTTCGTTCGCTTAGCTGAATTGAATGATTCAGATCCCATCGCAACAGAGATGGCAATTCGCAGTCGAGAAACAGGAGAAGTTCGCGTTAAACTCAAGGAAGATATTGCAAAAAGCATTACTCTTGGCATGCTCGATAATGAAAATGAACTTGTCGATAGCACAGGGTGGACTTTTACAGTATTGTCACAACCTTCATCGGGCAATTTATCAGGGGAGGCTCCCAACTTGACTTACACTCCCTATAACAATTTCGTTGGTGAAGATTCTTTTGAATATGAAGCAAAAGATAGTAATGGTGATATGTTATACGTAGCTCCCGTGAGCATCAAAGTAAAAAGCGTTAACGACGCTCCTGTTGCTGAAGAACAAAATATATCAATCTTAGGGAGCTCTCCGGAAATCATTGAGTTAACCAGCAGTGACGTTGACAGCAACAAAATGACTTACATCCTTGTTTCCACTCCAGCTCATGGAGTTCTCTCTGGGGATCCACCAACATTAACATACACTCCAAATGCAGACTATTCCGGCAGCGATGAGTTCTCTTTTATGGTGAATGACGGCGAACTGGACTCTGAACTAGCTACAGTAAGCATCACGATAGAAGAGAAAATTTCTTTCCCTTTTACTGTTGAAGCTGAGAATTATGAAGCAATGAGCGGCATTCTAACCAGCAGTTGTAAGGACATTGATGGTGGAGAAAATATCGGCTGGGTAGATGCCGGAGACTGGATGGAATATACCATTAAAGTGAATTATGCTAAGGAGTATCGCATCGACTACCGATATGCTGCTAACCAAAAGAACATAAAACTGGACCTCATATCAGGGTCAACGGTACTCGGAAGTCTTGACGCCGCCCCAACCGGTGGTTGGCAAATCTGGAATACGGCAAGTCACTATGTAGCTTTGCCTGCAGGAGAATCTACCTTGCGCATAGAGGCAAACGGTGGAGGCTGGAACCTAAACTGGTTTAAAGTAGTTGAGGTCGCAGAGGCCGTTCCAGCTAAAATTGAAGCCGAAAATTACGACACAATGAGCGGTGTTATCATCAGTGGAGCTGATGATATTGACGGCGGGCAAAAGGTTAGTTCGATAAATACCGGTGATTGGATGAAATACAATATTCGAGTCAAACATGCAGGAGAGTTTCGTATCGACTACCGATATGCTGCTAACAAAAATAATATGCGACTTAACCTGATGTATGGAACGACAGTTATTGGAAATATTGACGCCGCCCCAACCGGTGGCTGGCAAATATGGGATACGGCTAGTCATTTTGTAACCTTGCCCGCTGGTGAGATAAGCTTGCACATTGAGGTCGTAGGTGGGGGCTGGAATCTGAACTGGTTTGAAATCGTCGAGGATGACAGCAATACACCTCCGCCACCAATAACTCCTTCTCTGTTTGAAGCAGAAGATTACAAGGCAATGAGCGGAGTGGGAATCAATAACAATTGCAAGGATATTGACGGTGGGAAGAATATTGGCTGGGTCAATGCCGGTGACTGGATGGAATACGACATTGTAGTAGATGTTGCCGGAGAATATCGTATCGATTACCGATATGCTGCGAATAGTCAAAATGCGCAATTTAATCTCATATCAGGCACTACAGTTCTAGGCACTATTGACGCTCTTCCAACCGGTGGCTGGCAGACATGGAATACGGTGAGTCAATATATCGACTTACCAGCCGGCGAACACACCTTGCGCATAGAAGCACTTGGAGCAGGGTGGAACTTGAACTGGTTTAAAGTGATCTATTGAGTTAGCTCAGCAAAGTCACAAGAATTAGCCTTTTTGAAAGGTAGCTTCCCCAGCTTAACTTTCAAAAAGGCAATATAGTAAATACTGTCACCCAAATAGCAGATGCCGTGTTCGGATCTGGCTATCCTTGGGTGGCATTTTTTTTGGAGGCTACAGTTTATCCAAGCATTGAGCCTGCTGATCAAAGCATAAAATAAACATAGACATCTCTTGACTCAAAACAAGGTATCTATTAGATTAGTCCTCACAATCATAGTTTGGCTAAACGACCATATTGCGCATGTTTGTCTCCCGTTAAAAAGACTTCAACTTATTTTTAGTTCTTATGGAATCTTTTAAGGAGAATAGTTAAATGATAATTCATCATTTCAAACCAATAGTATGGATGCTCTGCGCACTCATAACAATCCAATCTCATGTATCGTTTGCCAATACATCAAAGCCAAACGTCATATTGATTATGGCCGATGATCTGGGCATAGAATGCATTACAAAGTATGGCGGAGAGTCCTACCAGACCCCATATATCGATACTCTTGCGACTCAAGGAATGCGCTTTGAGAACTGCTACGCTCAACCGATTTGCACGCCATCTCGTGTTAAAATCATGACCGGTATTTCTAACCGTAAAAATTACTATAAATTCGGATCGCTTGAAAGAAGTCAGGTCAGTTTTGGAACACTTTTCAAAAATGCCGGCTATAAAACAGCGATTGCTGGGAAGTGGCAACTGGGATCCGAAGAAGACTCTCCTCAGCATTTCGGCTTTGATCAATCTTGCTTATGGCAACAGTCCCGTGGAGCAACATATGGTGGCCAAGACAACAGGTACCCTAATCCCCTCCTGCAATATCATGATGCAGGTCTCGTTGATTACACGAGTGGTGAGTACGGCCCAGATATCGTCAATGACTATATTTGTGATTTTATTGAAGAAAATCAGGATGTACCCTTTTTTGCTTACTACCCTATGATGCTTCCCCACAGCCCTTTTGTTCCGACACCGGATTCTGAGGAGTGGGGCCAGGTTAATGAAATTGTTCAAGCAGGTGGTGATAAGATCTACTTTGAAGATATGGTGGCCTATATGGATAAGATGGTTGGTAAAGTCGTTGCCAAAGTAGAAGAACTAGGCTTAGGGGAAAATACATTAATCATCTTTACTGGTGATAATGGGACCGCACTGGGAATCACCTCCCAATATAGAGGTCAGCCTTATCAAGGCGGTAAGTCATTTACAAAAGATAGAGGAACGCACGTTCCTTTTGTAGCTCGTTGGGATGGTGTGATCAATCCAGACAGCGAGTGTTTTGATCTGATTGACTTTGGCGATATTTTACCAACGATTTGTGAAGCTGGTGATGTCCCACTATCTACTGATGTTGAAATTGATGGCATCAGTTTCCTTCCTCAGTTAAAAGGGGAAGAGGGCACGCCAAAGGATTGGATTTATGGCTGGTATTCTAAATTTGCCGTATACGACAGTGCCAAACAGTATACTAGAAACAAAACACACAGGCTATATATAACGGGTAATTTTTATGATGTTGTTGCTGACCCAAATGAAAAAACACCTCTTGATATCAATTCTCTAGATCTCGCAGAACAAGCCTCATACACCATGTTAAATGATGCTCTCAACGATATAATTCTTGAAAGCCAAGTCGAACAATTCTCTATTAACTGTGGTGGTTCTGTTGTTGAGTCTGATAGTGGCATTACATTTGCCCCTGACAGGTTTTACGATGGCGGAAATACACCGACAAATAGTAAAACAATTGCCGGTACTGCTAATGCAGAATTGTATACTGGAAGCCGAAAGGGATCTGATCTTAGTTATTTCATTCCCATGGCAAACGGTGAGTATAATGTAGAGTTATTCTTTGCCGAGACAAAACATAACAATATTGGCGATCGAGTTTTTAATATCGACATCGAAGGCCTTTCTGTAGCGACAAATTATGATATCTTGGCAAAAGTACCCAAAGAAACAGAGTGTATTGAAACATTTTCGACAACTGTAACGGACAACAAACTTGAAATATCCTTTACAGCGGTTGTGGATACCGTTGAACTTTTTGCTATTAACATTAGTCATCCCCCTGAGCCACCCGCTGAGCCTAATATTGTTGTTATTTTTACTGATGACCAAGGCTATGACGATGTCGGATGTTTTTGGACCCCAAATGACGAGCAGGGTTATGAAAAAATTGAAACACCCAATATTGATTCTATCGCAGATAAGGGTGTAAAATTATCCGAATTTTATGTAGCCTCGAGTGTGTGCACACCTTCAAGGGCAGCACTGCTGACCGGTCGTTACCCTGCCAGGTCGAGCTTAACCAACGTTATTTTTCCTCAGTCAGCCAAAGGTTTCGCCCCAGAGGAAGTCACCGTTGCAGATATGCTCAAAACGAAAGGCTATAATACTGCTGCTATTGGTAAATGGCATTTAGGTGATCATCCCAAATTTCTACCAACAAACAATGGCTTTGATTATTACTATGGAGTCCCATATAGCAATGACATGGGAGGCTATGTACTTAACGGAAAAAGCACTCCTCTATTCCGTAATACGGAAGTTATTGAGCAGCCGGTAGATCAGGTCTATCTTACACAAAAGTATACAAATGAAGCTCAGGCTTTTATTGAGCAAAGCAAACAAGAAGGGAAACCATTCTTTCTCTATTTAGCTCACTCCATGCCTCATATCCCTCTTTATTGCAGGGACGAGTTCAAGAACACATCCGATCGGTACAGTTCCAAGAATTACCGTTATGGTGATATTATTACGGAAATTGATTGGGGTGTGGGAGAAGTGTTACGGACTCTTAGAGAAAATGGACTGGAGGACAATACGCTCGTAGTTTTTACTTCCGATAACGGTCCATGGCTCTCCAAGGGTGATAGTGCCGGAAAAGCATTCCCCCTACGAGATGGGAAATTCTCAACATGGGAAGGCGGACAGAGGGTGCCGTGTGTCATGCAATGGCCGAATATGATACCAGCTGGTTCAGTGTCCGATGAAATCACATCCACCATTGATTTACTGCCCACCTTTGCTGCCATAAATGAAATAGAGCTGCCGCAAGACAGAGTTATTGACGGCATTAACTTATTGCCATTTTTGCAAAATCCTTCATTAGAATCGACAGATAGAAGTTTCTTCTACGTTAAACCTAATAACACCAAAATTGCTGGGGTTAGGAAGAATATTGACAATAAGAAATGGAAGCTGAACCTAAATGGTGACACTTTCGAACTTTATGATTTGGCGACAGACATTAGCGAAGAGAATGATGTAGCCGGAAACAATCAAGCCATTGTGACAGAGCTTCAGAACGATATAGATGTGCTTACTCTTGATATTAGCAATAATAGTCTAGAGAGGTGTTTTGTCATCGTTCAGCCAGAGAATCCAATCTTTGAGTCTGACACCAACACAGTCAGCTGGGATGAGGTAGACGATACAGACCTCTCTCATTATTATGTCTACTGGGGTACGGAGTCACGAGATATTCAATTTTTTCCTCAGCAATACCAATATCAGAATAAGGTCATGGTGCCAGCTGGAGTTACAAGCAGCACAATCAGTGAACTTGACCTGATAAACAATAGTTACTTTTTTGCGGTTACAGCAGTTGATTTGAACGGCGAGGAGAGTATCTACTCTGTAGAATGCACCTACGACCCCATTCCTGTCCCTGCTAAAATTGAAGCGGAAGATTACCTAGGAATGAGTGGAATGGGCATCAATAAAAGATGCATGGATGCTAATGGCGGGAAAAATGTTGATAAGATTGATGCCGGCGATTGGCTTGAATACGTTATTCGTGTTGATATTCCTACTCAGTACCGTGTTGACTATAGAGTGGCTTCTCTAGAAGAGAATATCTTGTTTGACTTGAAATTGGGGGCTTCCATCCTAGGCAGTATTGATAGCCCTGCAACTGGTGGTAAGCAGTCCTGGCAAACCGTGAGTCATTATGTTGACTTACCAGCTGGCGATCACACTCTTCGCATCGAGGCCACCGGAGCTAATTGGAACTTCAATTGGCTTGAATTTGTTAATGAAAATGCAGCGGCTCCTCTAGTTCCTGCTAAAATTGAAGCGGAGGATTTTGATACAATGAGCGGCATTCTTACCAATAACTGCCAAGACATTGGCGGCGGACAAAATGTTGGTTGGATTGGTGCTGGCGATTGGATGGAGTATTCTATCCGAGTTGACCTTGCTGGCGATTATCGCATTGACTACCGATACGCTGCCAAGCAAAATAATATACAGCTGAATCTATTGTCCGGAACGACCTTGCTCGGCAGTGTTGACAGCACCCCAACCGGTGGTTGGCAAACCTGGGATACGGCAAGTCACTATGTTAGCTTGCCAGCTGGTGAATATACTTTGCGTATCGAGGCTACGGGTGGTGGCTGGAACCTGAACTGGCTTGAAATATCTGAAGCACCACGAGCAGTTCCTGCTAAAATTGAGGCAGAAAATTATGATGCCATGAACGGGATTCTCACCAGCAACTGTCAGGATATTGACGGCGGACAAAATGTTGGCTGGATAAGCAATGGAGATTGGATGGAATATTCAGTTCGAGTTGATGTTGCTAGAGAATACCGTATCGATTACCGATATGCTGCCAATCAAAATAATATTCAATTAAACCTGATGTCAGGCTCAACAGTCCTGGGGAGTATTGACGGTCCTCCAACAGGTGGCTGGCAAACCTGGGATACGGTAAGTCACTATGTACAACTGCCTGCCGGCGAACTGACTTTACGCATAGAGGCAAACGCTGGAGGCTGGAATTTCAACTGGTTTGAAATCGTTGAAGATAACAGCAATATTCCTCCTCCACCGATGACTCCTTCCTTATTCGAAGCAGAAAACTACAATGCCATGAACGGAATAGGAATCAACAACAACTGTAAGGATGAAGGCGGAGGAAAAAATATCGGTTGGATAGATCCCGGTGACTGGATGGAATACTCCATTCGCGTAGATCTTGCTGGTCAGTACCGTATCGACTACCGATATGCCGCTAATCAACAGAATATTCAATTAAACCTGATGTCTGGCACAACTGTACTTGGTAGTATTGATGGGCCTCCAACCGGCGGTTGGCAGACCTGGGGCACAGTGAGTCACTATATCGACCTGCCTGCCGGTGAATATACCTTGCGTATTGAAGCTACAGGTGGAGGGTGGAACTTGAACAAGTTTGAAGTCATCTATTGATGGATTCCTTCTAAATTATCGATTACTGTCACCCAGTAAATTACAGGCCTTATTCGCTTTGTAGACTTGGGTGGCAGTCATTATGGTTCATTGGGAATACTCCCAGTGAACCTGCAATATGGCTAAACGACCATATTGATTACATGTATTTTTACAATAGCCTGTATGTATGATTTTCAGGATTATATTATCATGACAATCATCTTATTTTTTAGCGTATCATTTATGATGTTATTTAGATTATTTATTTTTATTCTCGGCCTTATTTTGCTTGCCCCCGTGTATGGCGCAGAGAAGCCCAATATTGTATTTCTGTTGGCTGATGATATGAGCCGTGATACCTGGGGGGCTTACGGAGGCAAGGACTGTAAAACTCCCAATATAGACAAACTTGCTCACCAAGGAGTCATTTTTAAGAATGCCTATTGCACAGTGGCCATGTGTGCACCTTTTCGACAAGAACTGTATTCCGGAAGAACTCCTTGGCGTACAACCACCCTAGCTAACCATTCTTCTTCGACTCCTGATACTAAAAGTATCGCTCACTACCTTAAACCTTTGGGTTACCGTACAGCTTTAATTGGCAAAGGACATATTGGGCCAAAACAAGCATATCCCTTTGAACGTTTCAAAGCTAATAAGAATAAAACTGAAAGAACCACAAAATATAATAACGGTGAAAATGATGAGTTTATGAATGCTGCGAATAATTTCATGGATTCTTGTGCTGAAGACAATTCTCCTTTTTGCCTTTTTATCGCCTCTCATGATTCACACGCACCTTTTACAACTGGGGATTCCTCTATGTATGACGCCTCAAAACTTGAGGTGCCACCTTACTGGCTAGACACTCCCATCTTACGTGAAAATATGAGAAGGTACTACGCCGAAATTTCCAATTTTGACACATTGGTAGGCAGGGTTCGAATCGAGCTTGAAAGTCGCGGGCTTTGGCGTAAAACGATTTTTATCGTATGTAGTGAACAGGGAACTCAACTTCCCTTTGCTAAATGGACCTGTTATGATAACGGCCTACACACTGGTTTGGTGGCACATTGCCCTGAGCTTATTCAGCCAGGGTCCAAAATTGATGAACTTATTTCCATTGCAGATATCACTCCAACTCTAGTTGAGATAGCAGGGGGAAAACTATCAGAAGGGGACTGTGATGGTAAGAGTTTTATGAAGTTATTAGAAGGAAAGTCTGAGGATGTCCATCAGTATGTCTACGGAGCTTTCACTAACTGCAATATTATTCATAATAATGAGCGCATATTCCCTATACGAGTGATTCGCGATAAGTCTTTCTCTTTAATCTATAACCCTAACTATAAAAGAATCACTTCTAACTTAACTCTCTCATTGGCCCTAAAAAGACTTAGTGGAGAGGATTCTTCAAGAAATGATATAGGGTCGTCATGGGTAAAATTAGCCAACACGAGCGATAATGCAAAAGACTTGGTTCATAAGCTACATCACCGACCTGAATTTGAATTCTATAACCGCGAGAACGACCCCTATGAGCTCAAGAATGAAATTCTTAACCCAGAATATGCAGGTGTGGTTCAAAAAATGAAGGCTCAATTAAAGAAACGTTTGGCAGAATTGGGGGATGAAGATCCCATTGAAACTGAAAAAGCTTTAGTTAGGTAAATTATATCTGAAATTATGGACAAACGACCATATTGTTTTTGAAATTTTTCGGGTTATTTTAAAGGTATATTCATTAATTATTATCATTTTTTAAACTCTTTTAAGAAAGGAATTATAATGATTTTAAAATACCTTAGTCCACTTCTGCCTTTACTGTATTTACTGCAGCCTTTGTTAGCAGCTGAAAGACCTAATGTCGTTCTTATTATGGCTGATGATCTAGGCTATGAATGTATTGAAACTTACGGCGGCACATCTTATCAAACCCCTCATATTAATCAACTTGCCTCGCATGGAATGCGTTTTGAGCATGTTCATGCCCAGCCCGTCTGCACGCCCTCTCGTGTAAAAATTATGACTGGCAAATCTAATGCTACAAATTACTATAAATTTGGAAATCTTGACAGAAGTCAGGTGAGCTTTGGAACCCTTTTTAAAAATGCTGGATATAAAACTGCCATTGCTGGAAAATGGCAATTAGGAAGCGATAGTGATTCTGCTCAACATTTTGGTTTTGAACAGTCATGCTTATGGCAACAATCCCTAGGAGCAACATATAATGATGGACACGACACTAGGTACTCCAACCCTACTCTTGAATACAATGGAGTTGTGAATAAGTTTAATGATGGCGAATACGGACCAGATGTAGTGAGTGACTTTATTTGTGACTTCATCGAAGAGAATAAAGATGTTCCTTTTTTTGCCTATTACCCCATGTTGCTCCCTCATACTCCATGGACTCCAACCCCTGATTCAGAAGAATGGGATCCAACTTATCAGGGGGAGCTTGGCAAAGGCGAAAAAGTCTATTTTGCTGATATGATTGCCTATATGGATAAAATGGTAGGAAAAGTTGTGGCCAAAGTAGAAGAACTTGGTCTTGCTGAAAATACAATTATTATTTTCACTGGCGATAATGGAACATCTGAAGGAATCACCTCTCAATTTCGTGGTGCTTCCTACCAAGGCGGCAAAGCTAAAACCAAAGACAATGGGACTCATGTTCCTTTTATTTCTCGTTGGGATGGAATGGTGATGCCAGACAGCGAATGTTTTGACCTTATTGACTTTAGTGATGTTTTGCCAACCATTTGCGAAGTCGCTAATGCTTCTATTCCTACTGATCTTGAAATTGAGGGAGTCAGTTTTCTTCCTCAGCTTAAAGGAGAAATTGGCAATCCAAAGGATTTTATTTATTGCTGGTATTCTAAATTTGCCAATTATGCCAATGCAAAACAGCATACTCGAAATAAAAGGCATAAGCTCTACATTACAGGGAATTTTTACGATATCATTAACGATCCAAAAGAGAAAAGTCCTCTTGCTATTGAGTCCTTAGCTGCAGACGAATTAGCCTCTTATGAATTACTAAAAAATGCTCTTGATGAGATTAAAGCGAGTAGCAAGCTAGAAAAGTTTAAGGCAAATTGTGGTGGTTCTGCCATTACATCCGATACGGGCATGGAGTTTTCCCCTGATAGGTTTTATGCAGGAGGAGATGCTCGAAGCAATAAAATAATTATTGAAGGCACTACTGGCATGGAGTTGTATAGTACCTGTCGCAGGAAAACGGCTTTTGATTATCATGTTCCTGTAGTGAATGGAGATTATGATGTGAATCTATATTTTGCTGAAACCAAATATAATAACGTAGGTGAACGTGTATTCAACATAGATGTTGAAGGAGTTCAGGTTGGTAGCAATTTTGATATTTATGCAAAAGCAGGCAAAGACACAGAACTTATTGAAACTTTTTCGACCAGTGTAACTGACGGACAGCTTGATATCTCTTTGGCTTCAGTTATTGGACCAGTGGAGCTCTATGGGCTTGATATTCATAAAAGTGTTCCTCCTGCTCCTGAACAAACTCCATTTGGCGGTAACGCTATGACCATTCCTGGCCTCATTGAAGGTGAGCATTATGATGAGGGAGGTCAAGACTTCGCTTTTAATGACGATAATAAAAGGAGCGGAGATGGTGCTTTTCGCCCTGAGGATATGGTTGATGTGACAAAAAAGAATAAAGGAAGCAATGGTTATAATGTTGGCTATCTAAAGAAAGGTGAGTGGTTAGAATATACGGTTAACGTCACTGCAGGCATATATGATATTGACTTCTTATATTTTTGTGCCGTTTCTACCCCTGGGGCCTTACAAGTCAGCCTCGACGGTGAAGTTCTTGCCGTGATTGATGGACTGACTCACCAAGGAAACTGGGGGAAACAAGGGATTGTGACTTTTCCAAATGTAACAGTAGAAGGTGGAAACAATAAAATATTGAGACTGGAAGTCGTTAATGGTGCTGGTTTTAATATTGATGCAGTTGAGTTTAAGGAAACTGGATTGTAAATTGAAATCGAATAGGACTTTCTATGTTCCGCCAAATGCAGAAAGGCCTATTCGTTTCCTCTAAGTTCTAAGCCTATACTCAAGGCACTTATTCTTTCTTGAAGCAGATTGCGACTCAAAAGAAAGCTATATAGTTTCTTCTTTGTGTTTAAAATCTTAGCCATATGAACAAGTACAGTGTCAGCACCCTTGGCCCCTGCTCAACTCCTTCACCGCTCAGTTCGTCTACTTTTGTCGATAATTCTGACGGAGTCTTGGTTCATAATACGATAAAGGAGCATAAGAATTTTGAGGGAAGCACACCGCCTTCATTTGAACTAGCAGGGCCACGCGAAAAACTATTTTTTAACCCGGAAGAAACAACGGCAGCCATTGTTACCTGTGGTGGATTGTGCCCGGGACTTAATGATGTAATACGTGGGGTGACCATGGTGCTTTGGTACCGATACAAGATTAGGCGTATTCTTGGAATGAGATACGGGTATCAAGGCTTTATTCCTTCATATGGGCACACTCCCCTTGAGCTCACTCCTTCATTTGTTGAAGGCATTCACCAAAAAGGCGGCTCGATTTTGGGATCATCAAGGGGAAGTCAGCCCGTTCCCGAAACCGTTGATTACCTAGAAGCCAATAACATCAATATACTTTTTGCTCTGGGAGGGGATGGAACTCAACGTGGCTCTCTCGAAATTGCTGAAGAAATTGAGAAAAGAAATCTGCCCATATCGGTTATCGGAATCCCCAAAACCATCGATAACGATATTAAAATGGTTGATCGTACTTTTGGTTTTGAAACGGCCGTTGAAATGAGTCAAACCCCCATTAAATGTGCTCATCAAGAAGCGAAAGCATCATTTAGAGGTATTGGCCTAGTAAAACTAATGGGCAGGGATTCGGGTTTTATTGCAGCTAATGCAACACTAGCCTCAAGTGATGTTAATATCCTTCTCACTCCTGAGGTTCCCCTTAGCCTTGAAAATCTCTACCATATGATTGACCAACGGCTGAAAAACAGCTCACATGTAGTTATTGTCGTTGCAGAAGGTGCTGGCCAGGAGTATTTTGAATTAGACGGCGCTCAGGATGCCTCTGGGAACAAGAAGTTCGGTGATATTGGAACTTTCCTGAAGGGTTCTATAACAGAACACTTCGAGAATAAAGGGGAGCCTGTTCGCTTAATCTACATCGATCCCTCATATATTATTCGTAGTGCACCCGCAAATGCCAATGACTCACGCTATTGTTTTCAATTAGCAGAACACGCTGTGCACGCAGCCATGGCTGGACGCACCAAAATGCTTATTAGTTTCTGGGGTGGGCATTATGTGCACATTCCTATTGAAGGAGCCATTAAAGATCGCAAGAAAATTGACCCCTCTGGATTACTTTGGCAAAGTGTGCTTGATAATACAGGGCAGGATAGTTTATAAATTTCGTAATTCTCAGTATACCCTTAGGCTATCTGATTATTTTCACCCCAAGGATCATCACCACGGTCTTTTAATGAGCTCCAGCTGAACGAGCTCTGAAGCACGTATACTTAACATCTTCCACTCGTCGTCTTCGTCAAGCTCCACGAACTTGAGGTTTACTAAGGCGCCATGTCTTTCTAGCAAAGTCAGTTCATGCTTTTGCACTTCACGGCGAGGGCTTTTAAAGACAGCCCTTATATAATGGTCTCTGTCTTTATGCTTGACCAAACTCTCCCAGGCGCTGGTTAAGTCTTTTGCGCGTAGTATATCTAGGGCATAGAGTTTTTCCTCGTACAATGTCTGATGTTTAACTGAGCTTTTCCTAGAATCCTCCGCGAAGAGTGCTAAGCTCTGGCTAGACTGAGAGAGAAGAACAAAAAGGAGAGTGAGTGAAGTGTACCTAGCAATAGTCTTCATCGAAGTGCACTTAGCAATACACTTTATATTATTAGCATCATTATTCATTTTCATTCGCCTCCATCAGCACTCTTAACCAAACAATTCACTAATTCATCAAAGCTCATGCCCACATGCTTTGCCTGCGCTGGCAAGTCAGATGTTTCTGTCATTCCGGGCAAAGTATTAATTTCCATAATATGAGCACCTTCTTCATTCAGCAGAAAATCAACCCGGCAATAGGCACTCACACCACATGCCTCTATGGCTTTGAGTCCCGCGTCTTCAATTTCCTGTTTCTGCATGGCCTCGAGTGGGGCCGGCAATATAAATTCAGTCATTCCTTTAGTGTATTTCGCTTCATAGTCATAGAACTCATTTTTTGACCTCAATTCCAGGGCTGGCAAAACAGTCCACCCTTCTCCCTGCTGCAAATAACCAACAGTTATTTCTCGTCCTGCGACAAAAGCTTCCAGCAAGGCTTGGCCTTTTTCTATCTTGAGTTCTGAAAACTCCTCAGCTGAATTGATTTTTTTAGCACCAATACTACTTCCACCCCAACGAGGTTTGATAAAAAGCGCCGAGCAAGACCACGCATCGCAGAGAGCCTGAAAATTTAAGTCTGATTCATATAAACAAAAAGGAGCTGTTCTCAGCTTAGTTTCCCTGTAAATCAGTTTACTTAAATATTTGTCCATGCACAGAGCAGAGGCTGCTAAGCCGGAGCCCGTATAGGGAATTTGCAGCCAATCTAGCATACCCTGAATAGCACCGTCCTCGCCACCGCAGCCATGAGTTGTCAGCAAAGCTAAGTCCGGAGAAAATGTTAATAGCTCATTAAGTTGTTCTCTTCCTTGAAAATCAATAAATACAGCTTCTTGGTTTAAGCGCTTTAAAGCATCAAAGCAAGCTTTACCCGATCTTAAAGACACTTCTCTTTCTGGGCTAATGCCCCCAGCTAAAACTGCAATTTTCATAAAAAACTCCTTGTGTATTGCCCTTGCCTTGTTAGGGCTGTGGGCATAATAGTTAACCATGAAGATCCTGCCACCATATTTAGTGAAATCCGAGCCTATTAGCACCACAGCTACAGCCTTGGCTGCTCAAAGAATACGCATGGATGTCATTGCCAATAACATGGCCAATATTCACACCACACGCAATGCGAAAGGTGAATTTGCGCCTTACCTCAGAAAAGAGGTCCTTTTTCAAAGTCAACAAATCAATCCAAATAAACCAGATGAACAAGGCGTACTTGTTCATTCTATTCAAAACAACCAAGCGCCTCTGAACCGAATTTACGATCCCAAGCACCCCGAATCGGACGAAAAAGGCTACCGTTTTGAGCCCAATGTTCAGATGCCGCGTGAAATGGTCCATATGCTTGAAGCTTCAAGGTCTTATGAAGCGAATCTCAAAGCCATGAAAATTGCCAACTCGGCCAAAAAACAAACTGTCGATATTCTGGATAAAAATCCCTAAGCCCAACTAGCTCGGCATTTTTGCACGCATCATGAGCAGCGAAAACCTAAGTGAAGGATTTCAAGGCCTGGCCAAAGGCGAAAGCATTCTTACTCTATTAGAATCAGCTCGACGTTTTGCCGCTTTTAACCGCGCTATTTTAATCAGGGGTGAAAGGGGAACGGGGAAAGAGTTATTAGCCCGCTATATCCATCACCACAGTCCACGCAGGGACAAGCCCTTTATCACCATCAACTGTGCGGCCTTTCAAAAAGAGCTTTTAAGTGCCGAACTCTATGGCCACGAAAGAGGGGCTTTTACGGGAGCTGATAGCCGACGAATTGGCCGCCTGGAGCAAGCCCATGGAGGCACTCTCTTTCTTGACGAAATAGGCAACATGCCTGTGGAGTTTCAGGAGAACATTCTACGCGTTATCGAATATCAAGAGTTCGAACGCGTGGGAGGCAGGGATAAAATCACAGTAGATGTAAGGTTTATTTCCGCCACTAATGCACCATTGGAAGATATGTCAGCAGAGCAGAATTTTAGAGCTGACTTGCTCGACCGCATCAGTTTTGCCTCCCTAACGATGCCACCTCTCAGGCAAAGAAGAGATGAAATCCCAGCTCTAATCGCTTTTATGGTACAAAAGCTACAGGTCGAAATACCCGATCTTCCCCAAAAGAAATTTCAGCGCGATAGCATTGATCAGCTTGTAGACTATCACTGGCCTGGGAATTTAAGAGAATTCAAAAATGTCATCGAGCGCTTATACCTTGGGCCCAGTGGTCAGCTCATTAGCCCAGCGGATTTACCTCCTGAAATCCAAGGCGTCAACGAAGAGTTGGAAGTGGGCAGCTTCCACGATAGAGTCGAAGGCTATAAACGCCAATTGATTTTAGAGACCTTGGTGAAGAATGACTGGAAACAAACACTAAGCGCCACAAGCCTCGACATGAGTTTCGATTCCTTTCGCCATCACTACCGCAAATTTAAAATGGATGACGAGAAAAAAAGAAGGCGCAACTAATACCATGAATAGGCAAGAAGGCACAGCTAAGATCACTTAACATACCATGAAGAGCAATAAGCTTAGCCAAGAGTCACTCAACATAACATGAAAAAGCAAGAACGCATCAATAAAATCATTGGCATATTGGAAGAACTCTACCCCGAGCCCCCTATTCCTCTGGACCACCAAGACCCCTACACACTACTTATTGCAGTACTATTAAGTGCTCAGTGCACTGATAAACGGGTCAATATAGTCACACCAGGCCTATTTGCTTTAGCCGATACCCCGCAGAAAATGAGTCAATTAGAAGTGAGCGAAATCCTAGGAGCCATTAAGAGCTGCGGACTCGCTCCTTCTAAGGCCAAAAACATCCTCAAATTAAGCGAAATTCTTGTAGAGAAGCACAATAGCATAGTTCCACAAACATTTGAGGAGCTAGAAGAATTGCCTGGCGTAGGGCACAAAACAGCTTCAGTTGTATTATCCCACGCATTTCAAATCCCCACCGCCCCCATCGACACCCATATCCATCGCCTAATGCATAGATGGAAACTGAGCAAGGGCAGCAATGTCGTGCAAACTGAAAAGGATTTTAAAAAATGCTTTCCTGAATCTAAATGGGAAAAACTTCATTTGCAAATTATTTACTTTGGCCGTGAATACTGTCCAGCCCGACAACATGACGCAAAGAAATGCCCCATTTGCCAGTGGGTCACATCGCCAAAAAAAATATAAGGGGGACTCTTGACAAAACGGGTCCCGCTTAACAATACCGCGCATCCAGGGGATGTAGCTCAGTTGGTTAGAGCGCCAGCCTGTCACGCTGGAGGTCGACGGTTCGAGCCCGTTCATCCTCGCTTTCATTCGGATCCCTGGCCGAAGACATTTTGATCATAGCCATAGATCCATCCATAAACCACATTGGTTTTGCTTCCTTAAAATCTGACGGAAGCTTCGTGAGCTCAAGGCATATCACTCCCAAAAAGGCGCTCAAAGGAAATACTTTAGCAAAATTAAACGCTCTTTTTATGGAGCTTCAGGATGAGCTAAGAAAGTACCCTGAGGCCTCTGAGATCATTATAGAGCATACTCGTTTTTTCGCACGCAACAACAACAGCTCTCACGCCTCTGCCCAGAAGCTCAATATAGCCAAAGGTATGATCTACGGAGTCTGTAGATCAACACTGAGCTGCCCAGTGCATTTAGCTTGGCTACCGGGCTTCGGCAAAGACCAGGCGAATCTGCTCGCCAGAGCGCATAAACTCCCAAAGAATATCACGCAACACGAAAGAGATGCTTTTTGGCTAGGAAACAGCTGGGCCACTTTACCCAAGGCCATAAAGCAAGCCCACCTCGACAACAAAGACCTATAAAAGAGTCTCGCCCAATCAAGTCCCGCCTCTTGCCAGCCTATGACCTGACATAAGGTATGGTTTTTATATCATATTCCAACCAATCAACCATGCTCGAATCAATTGGCAAAGCCATACGCATTATTTTTCTATGGCAACTCAGCAACCTCATCCTTTTCATGTGCCTCTTCATACCTCTTATTGCACTGACAATTATTGGCGCAGCCAACGCGCCAAAAATCAATAAAAAGCAAAATACAACCATCATCGATGAAGGCAGCGCATCATCAAACCCACTCAAGCAAATCATCTTAGAAATTCCCGTAGATGGCATCATCACCAGAAAAGCTCCAAAAGACTTATTTGAGCAGCAGAAAAGTGCTTACGACAGATTCTTATCTGATCTCGATGTTGCCGAAGAGGACCCTCAAGTCGCTGCAATCCTGCTACGCATTAATAGCCCCGGCGGCGAGGTGAGCGCTTGCGATCGCATGTATCAGATTCTTGAACGCTTTAAAAAAAGAAAAAACATCCCCATTTTTTCTTTTTATGAAAGCATGGCCGCAAGCGGGGGAGTCTACTGCTCAGCAGGGTCAGATATAATTTATGCCTCACCAACCTGCATCACAGGAAGCATTGGGGTTATTATGGGAGGACTCAAAGTCAAAAATCTGATGGATAAAATTGGCGTCGAAAGCAGGAACTACCAATCAGGAAAACTAAAAGATATGGGCAGTGGCATGCGCGATACAAGTCCAGAAGAAGACAAGCTCCTCCAAGACACCATCGATGGACTTTTCGATCGTTTTGTTGATATTGTGGTCAGTGGAAGAGGCGAGCGAGTCAACAAAGAGGACATAGTGAACCTTCAAGGCTCTTTCTTTCTTGCGGACAAAGCGAAAAAGTTTGGACTCATCGACGAAATCGGCAGTATCGAAGATTGCTACGAAGCTCTTCGAAAACGCATCAACCTAGAGTGCGATATCAAGCGCTACAAGCAAAAACCCGAATGGATGGAAATGTTCGAAGGATTCAACGCCTCCCCGAGCATCCCTTTAATAGGCAGCACAGCTCCTTTCATGCTTGAAGGGCCTCTCTACCTTCTCGATTTATAAGCTCAAATTTCTCGACTTATCAATTCAAATCACCCAAACACACATCTGGGATTTCCCTTTTTATTCCTCGCCATTTTCTAAACCACAGAACACAAATAAAAAAAAACCAAATAGTTCCCTTTAAAATACTTTGAATCTGACATCGGCTTATAGAATTGGCGAAAATTCTCAACTTAATCATCTACAGGAGACCTGTTTTGTACGGACGCAAACTATTATGTGCCGCGGGGTTGGCATTGCTTCCCACATTTTTTTCCGGCTGCCAAGTCACACAGGACACCAATCCTACAGAAGCTGACCGAGGCCCAGGGGTTCGCCCTGATTTATACGGAAACCCAAGCCCTACCCCGGCTGGTGACGTATATAGCGAACAAGTCAGGCATACCTTTTCCGAAGTGGGCAAAGACTTTGACCCCTTCATTACAAGTGATGGCAAAAGAATTCTTTTTGCCTCCACACGTATCTCTGAAACCTCAGATGTCTTTATTAAAGACGCCAACAGCAAAGTTGTCACTCAAGTCACGCACACTCCATACGCTAGCGAAAAACAACCGCAGCTGAGCCCCGATGGAAGCCGTGTCATTTACGCTTCTAATAAAGAAGGCAAATGGAATATTTACGAAACGTCTTTCCTCCACAGTGGCTCTATCGAAACTGAAATCGTCAGCAATGGCCGCATTAACGAGCAGCCATGTTATAGCCCAGATGGCAGACACATCACCTACGTCACATGGATCCCGCGCAAATCTCACTGGGAAATAGCGACCATGAACCTCAAAACTCAGCAAGAGAAAATTTACGGACCAGGTCTTTTCCCAAAATTTTCACCTGATGGCACGAAATTAGTCTTTCAAAGACCAAGATCTCGATCTCCTCAGTGGTTCTCCATTTGGCTACTCGACTTACGCACAGAAAATATCAGCGAAATCATTTCAAATAATAACTGGGCAGCTGTCACTCCAAACTGGAGCCCCGATGGCCGAAAAATTATTTTTGGCGCTATCAATAAAAGTATTTACGAAAATGGCGCTTACGCTGGTGATGACATCTTTACTATTTCAGTGGATGGCACACACTTAATCCGTCTTACTAATGATGGCGCTCCTGATTGGAACCCAATCTGGGCAAAAGATGGCAGAGTCTTTTATGTTTCAATGCAAAACGGTTTCCAGAATATCTGGAGCATTAAGCCTCGCGACATGGATCCCTACCACCCAGACACACTAGAATCCGGCCTTCCAGGCATGGAGCTCTAATATTTAAATTTTATCAAGATTGATTCGTGATTAAAAAAGGCAGTTTCATCGCAGGTGCCCTTCTGCTCAGCTTAACTTTATCTTCTTGCAGAGATAAGCGACAACACCCTTACGATGGCACTGTCTGGCAACCCAAAAAGGTTGAGCAGGTAGATGTTAGCCAGCTGCCTGAACATGAAGTGATGTCGCAAATTAAAGACATCGCCATTTTACCTTTTATTGACCGAACAAACGAATTAGATCACAACGTCGATATTATCGACCTTAATAACACAGCAGAAGCTTTCGCCAATCACCTGGTTGGCTCTGAGACTTTTAATTCAGTGCTCTATCCCAGACAAGCTTTAGATCAACTAGAGGGAACAAGCTATAATATCACGCGCCAGGATGACTTAAAAGAGATCGGTAATCTTCTGGATGTTGATGCGCTCGTTTTTGGTGTCATTAAACAGTACAATATGTACTACCCACCAAAACTCTCTCTTTCTATGCGTTTTTACCTCACACGCTTAGACCGCTTTGCCACTGCAACAGAAATATCGAGCCTAGCTCACTCCGGAGTCCCCTTAAACAATTACAACCCTACATTTTTTAGGCAGCTTTGGAATAAAAGTGCTTTTTACGATGGCAGCAGCAGTATTTTCTCACAAAAACTCAATCACTACCTCAAAACACATGATTCTCAGGATTATGGCTGGGGCAAAGAAAGATTCCTGCGAACCAAACAAGGCTTCCTCGATGTTATAGCCTACGATTTAGCTAGCAGTTTAGACTCAGCAAGCAAAGAAGAAAGCAAGATTAAGCCAAGCTCCTTCAAGAAAGGAAAAAAGGGCAGACCCATGCCATCTGGCTATTATCACCGCTAAATTTCATCATAGTCCCAACAAAATTTAGCCACTCTTGCCAAAAACTTGGTCTCCATAGCATGCCCGGCACTCTACGCATGCCATAGGTCAACCTAAGCCGAGATGAAAACAATTGCCTGTAAATTTGGAGGGTCATCTGTTGCTGACGCCTCGCAGATTTTAAAGGTCAAGGCTATTGTTGACTCAGATCCAGCCAGACAATATATCGTTGTTAGTGCTCCAGGCAAAAGGTCCGATGATGATCAAAAAATCACTGACCTCCTCCTTTTGGCATGGGAAACAGCCCAAAACAAAATGGACACAGGCTCCATTCTTGAGGTCATCAATAAACGCTACCAAGAAATCAGCAAAGACTTAAAGCTCGATTACGACTTAGGCCCTGAACTCAAAGAAATCGAGAAACAACTCAGCACAGAAAGCTCAGATTATGCTGCCAGCAGGGGCGAATACCTTAATGGCAAGCTTATCGCCGAACTATTGGGAGCCACATTTATCGACCCAGCACAGGTCATCACCATCGACCAAGATGGCAGCCTTAACGAAGAGCTAACATATCCAGCAGTCGCCAAAGCACTCAACAATAATGGTCGCTGTGTCATTCCCGGTTTTTATGGCTCTGACCCTACAGGCAAAGTCAAAACATTCAGCCGTGGCGGCTCCGATATCAGTGGAGCTATTATTGCCCGCGCAGTGGAAGCAGACGTCTACGAAAACTGGACCGATGTCAGTGGCCTCCTTATGGCTGACCCACGTATTGTGCCCAATCCAGAACCCATTTCAGAGGTGAGCTACACAGAACTTCGCGAGCTCAGCTACATGGGCGCTCACGTTCTTCACGATGAAGCAATTTTCCCTGTAAAAGGGCTAAATATCCCCGTACACATAAAAAACACCAATTCACCTGACGACGCAGGCACATCCATCGTTGGCAAAGTGAAACACCGAGCCACACCCATTGTTGGTTTAGCTGGAAAAAAAGGCTTTGATGCTGTCTTCATGCAGAAAATCCTCATGAATAAAGAAGTCGGCTTCATCAGGCGATTATTAGAAATTTTCGAGAGTAATGGGCTCAGCATAGAACATTTACCATCAGGTATTGACACGGTTTCAGTCATAGTTAGACAGAAAGCTTTTGACGCCAAACGAAAGAAAGTTCTTAGCGAAATTGAGCAAACCTTAAAAGTAGACGACCTCGCAACTTACGAAGGCATTGCCCTTATTGCTGTTGTAGGTGCAGGCATGGCTTATCACCCCGGCATTGCCGCGACAGTCTTCAGATCATTATCAGATGAAGGCATCAATATTCGCCTCATCGACCAAGGCGCCAGCGAATTAAACATCATTTTAGGCGTTGAAGAGCCCGATTTCAACAAGGCCATCAATGCCATTTACCGAGCTTTTATAAAAACCTAAGGAACCCTATTTCATTTTTCGTTAATCGCGTATCATATTCTATTATCCCTACAACTAAGGACTAAAAACAATATGCAAATTGTCATTTCTGGAAGACACACCAATTTAAGGGATGGTGAGAAGAAGCTTATCAGCGAGAAACTTGCTAAGTACGAAAGAAAAGTTCAAGGACTTACCAAAGTTGACGCCATTGTAAATGTCGAAGGTGATCGACACGGCATTGAGCTCATCTTACATGTTGCGCACTCAAACCCTCTCGTGGCCAAAGCGGAAGCAACCTCTAATGCAGGTGCTTGCGATGTAGCCATATCAAAATTAGATAATCTAGTCTCAAAATTAATGGGCAAACGAAACGATCACCACCGCTAGGATTTATTTTTCACTCACATTCGGAGCAATCCATGTCATTTTCAGAGCTTTTAGCCAAAAACTCAATCATCTACAAATTAGAAGCCGGTACTCGAGATGAAGCCCTTTCCGAAATCCTGAATCATATTCAGGGAAATGGCCTTCTCCAGGACGGAACCTACGATGAAATTTTGGAGAAGCTCATTAGTCGCGAAGAGCTGGGATCTACAGGAGTGGGCAACGGAATCGCCGTTCCCCACACCAAACATCTTTCAATCGAAAAACCACTGCTTTGCATTGGCCGCTCAGATAAAGGCGTCACTTTTGGCGCTTTAGATGGGGAACCAGTTTTTCTCTTTTTTATGCTTTTATCCCCCGATAAAAACGCTACAGATCACCTTAAAGCACTTACATTCATCAGCACAGCTCTACGCGATGAATTTTTCTGCAAATTTCTTCGAAATGCAACAAATGAAGAAGAAATGGTCGATACTGTCCAAGAAATGGACGAGAAAATTAAAGTATAATTTCTCTAAAGATTCCCTTTTTTCCTGCCGATTTAATTACTGAATCTAATAAATTCTCGGCATGGAAATCGGATCATACAACGGCATACCCCCCCAAGACCCTTCAAGAAGGTCAGGGCGCCCAGCGCACTCGGAGACGAAAGAGTCTTCAGAGCTTGAAACTGATAGTTTTTCCGGGCCAAATTTAGGCGAGCTTAAAGAAAAGCTTGCTGATATTGACCCTAGTCGACAAGATCTTATCGATGAAGTTAAGCGAGAGCTTGAGTCCGGAAGTTATTTTACAGAACAACGCATTCAAAGCGTTGTGGAAAAACTCTCTTCTCTGCTTTAAATAAGACTTTCAATGCAGTTGTTCAGAATGAAGCGCTGCCTAACACTTCTCTGCTTGGCAGTTTTATGTCAAAGCGCATGTGCTGCAACATTCAAAGATTTACAAGCAGCATTATCCCAATATGACCCCATCATTCATGGGGAAACAAAACTTGTCGGAACTCTTCATTTTCCTGAATTTGAAAGAGTACTGCCTAGATTTTACCGTCAATTATTCGAAAAGGTCAACATCAAATTTACGGCTAGTCGGCAATCTTGCCAGATAGAACTTATCGGAAAAAGTGAGCCCCTTAAGGATTTTGTAAGACAATATTTTTTCGAAATCGAAAATGATTTCAAAAAAGCCTACCAAGAAGTCCTCGATAATGACCCCCTTTTTCGGCTTAAAAAAGTAGCTGAGCATAAAGAGGATTTTCACTCTAAAATTGTCGTCAAACCGACATCCACAGAGTTCCAGTTTAAAGACCGAAAACAAGCAAAGCCTGACAAAAGGCTAGACCGCCCCTCATTTGTAGCATTCGAAATGGATATGAAGGGGAAGTTACGCTCACTTACAGTACACGATGATGAGACCGAAACACAAATCAACTTCATCTCTCATACTATCGCTGATAGGCATTATTTTTCTGAGCTGCAAATGGTGCAATTTCGCCATAAGGTTCCGCACTACCGCAATATTTCTATTAAGTATAAAGAGGTTGGGAAGGTATTATTACCCGAAGTTATTACCATGACTGAAGTGGATAGCCGCGGCTTAGCCAAAACAATTCCAGGGAACTTAAATCCTATTTCTATGCTTTTCAAGCATATAACTGCAGGCGAGTCTAAAGGCGAAGCTGATAAATAGTTTGCTTTGGGAAGCAGGGCTGTTAATGCGACTAACTATAAATAAGCTGCAAAACGACGTTAATGGCAGGGCCGAATAAAGCTGGGAAAACATTCCAAGCAATAAACATCCCCATCAGGCTTAGGCCTGGCCGATGCATAAAGTCCTTGTATTTTCGAGCTTGAGCTTTCGTCAGAAAAAAAGAAATAATTTCACTGCCATCAAGAGGAGGCAGAGGAATGAGATTAAGAATAGTAAGCACCAGGTTCAGAGAGCAGAAAGTGCTTAGCAATATACTAATATTAACTGCCACCCCTGTCTCGGCTCCCGTAACTAACTGCGCCAATCTTTTGGCTTCTGGAGGCACAAAATAGCCCATCGATAAGCCTATTTTCATCAGAATAACAGACAGCACCACCATGCATAAATTAGACATGGGCCCAGCGAGAGCCATTTTAGCTGCCTTCCTATGATTATCATACGCCCATTGCAAATTATAAGGTGCGGACGCAAAACCAATGGGCCACCCCATAAAGTATAGCGAAACCAAAGGCAAAATCACCATGCCAACTGGCTCTCTTCTCATATGCGGCAGAGGATCAAGGGAGACTTGCCCTCCCAGATAGGCCGTTAAATCACCGCCTTTTTTAGCAAAATAGGCGTGTGCAGCCTCGTGAAGAGTGGCTGAGAAAACAAAGACAGCATACCAAATAATAGCTTCTCTAGGATCCATTTTATCTTAATCATCAAGGAAATCAGAAGCGTATACTACGCCTGAGCAAGAATCTAGAATAGAAGCAAGGCTCCTAGCTTAATAAACACATGACTATCTTAATGAGACTGGAAGATCAACGATACGAATAGAGAAACAGAAATCACAATTTAAAACGACCCACAAGACCTTTTAAATTCATCGTTGTATCAGAAATTTTACCGGCAGCCTCTGCTGTAGCACTCGACCCTTGAGCATTTTTTTGCGCCAACGTATTCACGCCTTGTATATTTTCGTCAATCTCTCCAATTGCTTTGGAACCTTCTTGGATATTTGCTGCAATTTCATTCACTCCCGAAGAAGCTTCTTGGATATTATTAGCAACATCATTAATTTTCTGAGAGGCCATTTCCACATTCGTTGTTACCCCTTCTGTCGTAGTAGACATCTGATGCACTGAAGAGGAAATCGTCTCTACTGTAGAGTGAAGACCATCAATGGTTTTTGAAATTTCTTGAGAGGCTCCGACGGCCTCTTCTGAGCTCTCTTTTACATTTTCGATCAACTTCGCTATCTCCTCTGTTGCCGAAGCGGTCTGCCTGGAAAGTTCTTTTATTTCACCTGCCACCACAGCAAAGCCCTTACCGGCATCACCAGCAGAAGCGGCCTCGATCGTCGCATTCAATGCCAACAAGTTTGTCTTATCAGCAATATCTTTAATGGTATCCACAACAGCGCCTATATTACCTGATGCCTCACTTAAGCGGCTCATAATATCGCTTGATACTTTAGCATTCTTTTGAGCATCTCCAGCTTGACTTGAACCAGATACACAGTCTTTAGATATATTTTCAGAAGATTGACTCAACTCCTCAACAGCCTTGGTGACATTTTTCATTGAATCGGCAATTTCTGTCGTTGCAGAAGAAACATTATTCAGATTAACGGACATTTCTTCACTAGCAGATGATATTGTGGTAAAATTCATATTCATTTCTGTGATAACTGATGCCACACTTCCTGTTCTCTCACTCATTCCTTGAGCATCTGAAGTCATCTCTTTTGCCGACTTACTTAAGCCATCTGAAGCACTCGCAAGCTCAGTGCAACAATCAAAGACATTCTTGACAATATTATGAATCGTATCCGTAAAGGTATTGAAGTGATTGGCTAAAATGCCAATTTCATGCTTCGCTTTAATATCCAGTCGTTTGGTGAGATCGCCGTCTCCCTGACTAATATCTTTAAGCATCCCTACACATTGATGTAAAGGCTTTGATACGGCACTAGCTGAAATAACACCTAAGACAAGAGCAACAAGAAAAGCCACGATTCCAATACCATAGAGACGATCAATCCATTGTGAAACAAAATCGGACACAGAAGATAAATTAGTACTGGTTGTTTGTTGAGTATCTTTTACCATCAAAGCCAAATCATTCTCACTGTCCTCTAACTGCTCGCGAATTGAAGACACCACAAGAGACATTTTATTCTCGACGTCATTTGTAAGCTGACGAGCTTCCACTAAAGCCTTCTGAGCCTGATCGCGATTCTCCTCTTTGCTTATGGCTTGCTTACGAGTCGTACGCATATCCTCAAAAAGAGGCGGCATTGCCTTAAGGATCTTTAATACATTCAGGGTATTCTCATCTTCTTCCAAGCTAGAGACCCCTCCTTTAATATCTTCCAAAAGAGTCGACATGGGATTTTTAGAATAATCCACCATAGACGGATCAGTTGCCAATAAACATTCCAGAGCCAAAGTACGCAATTCTTTACTATGACTCATCAAAGTCGATGTGCTTTTTGAGGAATCTGAAGCAGTTGAGATTATATCTTGAGCTTTCTCTATAGATTGACTTAAGGCTTTGCTGGACGCTTTCTGTTTCGCATCAAAACTTGAAATAAGGCCCTCTAGAGTCTGCCTGAGTTCAATTTCTGTGATATTCCCTCCCCCTGTGTGACCTTTCATCACTTCAGCAATTTTATAACCTTCCACCTTCGCACTTTCAAGAATCCCTTCAAAAGAATCCTCCATGGCCAATATGGAATTAAAATCAACGGTATCAGCAATGGCCGTAACTTCTGTCGCCAACGATTTGACTTCAGCCATAATTTGCTGACGTACTTTTTCAGCATTTTTGGAAACACTTGCGATGCCTTCTCTTGCGACTCGAGCATTCTCTAAAGCCTGCTCTTGAGAGCTTATGGCAGATATTCTTTCTGCCTGCATGGGTGCAAGCTCACCGACAATACTCTGCCATAGTTCAATATCACTCTCGGGTGAATTTTGAGAAGCACTCTTCGCTTCTTCAAGTTCCTCATTAAGAGCCTCTTCTTTTTCAGCCTCGCGTATCCCATCCATACTACTCCGGAGAAGACTAACACGGTGACCCAATGAGCCTTGTGACTCTAAAGTCCCCTGAACCTGAGAGGCTGTCTTCGAGAAGTTACTATTCACTTCATGAAGTGAGTAGACACCAACACCTACTGCACAGACGGCCAACACCGCGCACAGTAAAAAACCAAGGAGGAGACGAACTTTAAGCGACATATCTTATTCCTATGAAACAAGCTCCTGCAGAGCAGGAGCTTATAAAACTGTACGATCTACAAAGGGACTATCTTACCATCTTTTATGACAGTAAGAAAAATCTCATCCATACCTTGGTGGTCACTAGAACTGTATTCAAGCTTCACTCCGCCCAAATCAAACACACCAACTTTTTCAGCCGTTGCCATAAAGCTTTTTCGGGTTAAGTCACCTTCTACTTGACTAGCGACCATAGTGAACAATTTTCCCACCATATAACCTTCGAGAGAAACAAAACCAACTTCTTGGTCAGGAGCATACTTTTTCAAAGCACCATGATAGTCTTTATGCAAAGCCAAAGAGTCATCCCAAGGATAATTAACCACTTGAGAAATAATACACCCTTCGCCAGCAGAACCCAAATCAGCATGAAGAGCTTTGGTGCCTACAAATGAAATATTGCAAAAAATAGTTTTCTTTAAGCCAGCTTTTTTAGCCACCTTAATGAATGCTGAACAAGGCTTATAAGCCCCAACCATCACCACTGCATCAGGTTTTGCTTTCCTGATTTTTAGCAAACCACCTTTTACAGCCGTTGTATTTCTCTCATAGGTTCCTGTTGCAACCAACTCAAGATTCCGACTTTTCAAAGCTTTCGTAATACCAGACAAACCTACTTTGCCATAGCCATCGTTCTGATAAAAACAGGCGACTTTACTAAGTTTCTTTTCGTCGACCAAGTACTGTGCTAAACGTTCCATTTCTTGATCATAACTCCCACGCACATTAAGGATTTTCTTCGCGGGGTCACGCAAAAATCCTGCGCCAGTAAAAGGGCCTATAAAAGGCACTCCAGCTTCTTCACTCAATGGAACAACAGCTTTAGAGGTTGGCGTACCAACTTCACCAATTAGCAAGAACACTTTATCAGTTTCTATTAGTTTTCGTGTATTCGCAATAGCCTTATCAGGCTCGTAACCATCATCCATACTAATGAGTTTTATTTTTTTTCCTTTAATACCGCCAGCATCATTTATTTCAGAAAAACACGCATTAAGGCCAACTTTCATACCCTGACCTAAAGCTTGAGCAGGCCCACTCAACGCACAAGATTGCCCAATAAGAATTTCATCACCACACACACCATTTTCAGCACTCAAATCAAACACAGTGCAGGCAAGAAGTATGGTGGACAATATCAGTCTACTGCAATAGGAAGAGTGAATGTGATATTTTTTCACTTTTCCCCTAAAATTATTCAGAGTCGTCATAGATCGACCTCGAAGAGGTTAGAGCACCCCATTCTATGCTATGCTCAAATCAAATCAATGATTTTTTTTATATGAGTTTAAATGAGACTTGACCTATTCGCTTTAACAACTGAATCATAAACACTTAGCTTTATAAAGCAGTGTTTCAATAGCACTCACCTTGTAGGGTTACGATCAATTTTCTTGAGCCCGCCGAAATACGATGCTCGCAAAGATAGATCCCCTGCCAGGTTCCTAAGCGAAGACAACCATCAGCTATAGGAAGAGTCATTTCACAACCCAAAAGGGACGATTTTAAATGAGCAGGCATATCATCACTCCCTTCATATGTGTGTATATAGTAAGATGCATTATCCGGAACAGTATGGCGAAAATGACTTTCAAAATCAACTCGAACATCTGGGTCTGCATTTTCATTTATTGTAATTGAAGCAGATGTATGCTGAATCATAATATGGATCAGGCCTACTTTATACTTTCCTATCTCTGACACTTGAGCAAGAAACTCAGAAGTCACCAAGTGAAAACCTCTACTTTTGGGCGCTATAGAAATACTCTTTTGAAACCAGCTCATGATTGAACCCCCTTACCTTTTTGAGTATCGCTTTCGAATTGTACTTTGACACCCTTAAGCACATCTTTAACTGAATCGTACAAACAAGGGTTAGAGGCAA
>JADGBV010000029.1 GCA_015231345.1 Planctomycetota bacterium | reverse complement strand
CAAACCCTGCCTAGAAAAAGGCCATCAAATGACGCTTTCGCCTCTGATTTACTTACGATTCTTCTTTTTCTTCTTATTTTTATTTTTCTTTTTCTTATTGCCTTTATTATTACTAACTTTCTTCAACTCATATTTATAAGCATCTCCATCAAGGGTTATCAAGTAGCTATTCTTTTCAAGGCCAGCCTTGGCAAATGTTGTTGGTGCATGAGAAGCAATTTTGGCCTTAACAGCACTGAACTCTGGATTACTTGCTAAGTTTTCAAATTCATGAGGATCGCTTTCTACGTTATACAGCTCTTCTGTACCATCTGAGTAGTGAATGTAGCGCCACTTCTCATTCATTAAAGCGTACTCATTGGGAGCAATGCCAGGCAACATGGCATAACGGTCAACAGCTTGACTTGGCTCCTTTAAAGTTCTTGCTAAAGACTCTCCTTCCAGACCATCAACCATCGGAACACTGCAAAGGTCCATAAGGGTTGGATAAATGTCTATCAGACTCGCCGTTGCATTCACACTTTCGCCTTTAGCTATCCCCGGTCCGGCCCACAAGAAAGGAACATTGGAGGTTCGCTCCCATAGCGTATGCTTGCCCCAATAGAGTTTCTCACCATGATGATAACCGTGATCACTCCAGAATACAATAATCGTATTATCGGCATTAGGCCCAGATTCTATGGCATCCAGCACTCGCCCGAGCATAGCATCAGCGTAGCTAATGCAGGCAAGATATCCATGCACAGCATCTTTGAGAGCTTTTTTCTCAATTAATCTATTGTGGATTTTTGACCGAGCAATCGTACTTTTTTTGACGCGCGCTGGAAGATCATCAATATCTCCATCCATGTATTCCGGAAGTTTAATATCATCACGCTTATATAGATCAAAGTACTTTTGCGGTGCATAATTAGGAAAATGTGGTGTATAAAGTCCGACACCTAAAAAGAAAGGTGAGTCATGGCTTTCTTTGAGTTTCTTACATGCCCATTTCGTACGCATTGTATCAGCCATAATCTCCTCATCTTCGTTGAGGACTGCCCCCCATTCTAAGAAAAACTTATTCGCAGGTTTAATATTTTCGTTATAGATACTATTAGGATAAGGCTGAGGCAATTCAGGACTATCGACTTCCCAAGACATAATATCCCAGTTTTTTCTCTTTTCTGGATCACGGATATAATATTCATCCCAACCACGAGAATCGATATACCCCTTGGGGTGATGAAAAAGTTTTCCGGCCCCATAAACTTTATAGCCATTTTTCTTAAAGCTTAACTGCAAGGGCTGATACTCCGGGTGATTGGCAAAATATATTTGTGTTTTGTAGCAGCCCGTCGTCGTTGCATGACGTCCCGTAAAGATGGCAGACCTAGACGGAGCACAAAAAGAGCCTGCAGTATGAGCATTTTGGAAAATCACCCCCTTTGCTGCTAGACGTTCTAAATTAGGAGTAATGGCTTGATCATACCCCATAGGGCTGATCCAATCATTCATATCATCAACGGAGAAAAAGACCACATTGGGCTGTTTGGCATCTATTGGATTCAACTGCCAAACAACAAATAGGAATATTAAGCTGAAAAGCTTAGAATGAGAAGTGCTCTTTTGAATACGCATATATTTTATCTTAATTAGTTGAGATATTATGAAAAGTATACTTAATACAATATTACAAATATGCCTAAATGGCTTCTATTGACTTCTAGCTTGAATCATCCCATGGAGTTTTTTGACAATTGGTGCAAATTCAGGGTCTTTTATAAGATTGCGGTATTCCTTTGGGTCAGTATTGAGATTGTATAATTCTGCATCTGCAGGACCATCCCATTCTGCATAACGCCAATTTTTATAGCGTATGGCTTTGGCGACGATGGTTCTACCTTTGAGAGGTCGCGTCACAACCGTATAAGCAGACTCTTTTACTGATGCATTAGGGTTTTTCAATATGGGCAACAAGCTTTTTCCCTCTAAATGCTTTGGAGCTTCCAGATTACAGAGTTCAACTAATGTGGGGTATATATCAAGAAGTTCAGTTAATGAGTTTGACTCTTGGCCCTTTAAATCCATTCCCGGAACACGCAAGAACATGGGCACTCGAGCTGACTCTTCAAATAAGGTCACTTTGCCATAATGAAAATGCTCACCAATATGAAAACCATGGTCACTAATCAATACAACAATAGTATTATCAGCAAGGCCGTTTTCTTCTAGAGAGCTTAAAACTTTTCCTATTTGAGCATCCACAAAACTAACACACGCCAAGTAGGCATGAAGCCACTTTCGTCGTAATTCAGGTTGATATTCGCCGAATTTGGCCCCAAAGCCTTTATAGCGATCATAAATAGCAGTCTTGGGCTTCTGTGCCCAATCACTAGGAGGAACCTTCTCGAAATTCAAATTTTCCTCAGAGTATAAATCGAAATACTTCTTGGGGGCATAAAAAGGGACGTGAGGTTTCGTAAAACCGCATGCCAGCAGAAAAGGTGAGTCCTTAATTGTTTTCTGCTTGAGATAAGAGCTAATCCTAGCGGCAACTCTACCATCCATATGCTCATCTTCTTTTAAATCGGTGGGAATAGCCTGAACGACTCTTTCCGGACTAACATAATTATCAGATAGATATTTTTGCCATTCGTTCTTATTTTTGCTGATAGGGCCATGCTGCTTTTCGAATAGCTTTTGTAGTTTTTTCTTTAGTACATTTTCAGAATTTTCAAACCAATCAGATCTATGAGTCGATACGCCTGCTTCAACAACATTTGTTTCGCCATGAAATATTTTGCCTGCACTTGCTGTCCAGTAGCCCTTCTTTTTAAAATACTCTAACATATTAAGCACATTGGGAGATTCTGACCTGGCATGTTTTTCGTTGCTTAAAACACCAATATTTTCCGGGTACATACCAGTTAAAAAAGAGGCTCGGGACGGTCCGCAAACTGGGTATTGGCAGTAAGCCTTATTAAAACGCATTCCACTTGCAAAAAGTTTATCTAAATGAGGCGTTTTAGCATTATTATCATCATAAGGCCCTATGTAGTCATTTAAATCATCAACAACAATACAAAGGATATTTGGTTTTTTCTTGAGACCTGAAGAAACAATGGATTCGCTAATAGGAAGCTTTTTCTTAATTGTCACATTTCTCAATTTCAGCAGAGGTTGATGTTGCATTTGCAAACGAATATCCCCTCCATTCAGCCTATTAGAAAAAGATGCGTCGGATATAGCTATTTTTGCTCTCTTCCATTTATGGGAATTGGTAAACTGAACTCCTCCAACCCCTTTCCAGGTTCCCGGAGACTTGCTATTACCATATAAGGGATCATGACTGTCGACTTTAACGACTAATTGACCCTTGCCTTCATCATAATAATCAAAAGCTAATTCCACTTGAGGCGCCTTGCCTAAGGTAAAACTCTTGTCTGTCACATCTAGCAAGACATAAAGCACTCCTTTATCCGATTTTCTTTTTGTGATCATCTCTAAACCAGCAGAACTTTCAGCCAGCTCAGTATGATAATTATTAAGAGTGAGTATTGCTATGCCGCCATTTTTTGCAAGAGTCAAGGTCTCTGCACTGAGGAAAGCATTCAGAGTTATAAAAACGAAACAAACGAGAAATAAGCGCATTTTTGAAGAAAATATTACTAGTCTTGATTATCTTATTATATCGTCACTTTGAACATTTGTCAATAGTGAGCCTGAAATGGTCTATTTTATTTCCAAAGTCGGCATGTTTTTTCTATTCAACGACGCTAGGTCATGCTCATACAAAGCCAAACTCTATCCATCTAGCTGCGATTGGCCGAGAAATTGAGAAATTCTGTTGAGAATATCTATCATCAAGGACTTCTGATGTTTTGCTGGAATATACATCAGCGTTGAACCAATGTAAACAACCAGACCTTTGCCAAGTCGACCACCCGGTATAACAAGTGCGGCGGCATCACCTAAGACCTCACCGTCTTTTGACTTAACTTCTACCAGCGACTGATAATATTTACTATTAGGGTATAAGTCTCGGCTCATAAGCCCACAACGAGGGACCTTCGTATTAATACCCTTCCATACCCATGGACGCCTTGCTCCAAGAAGCTTTGCGGGGATTGTGATATTTATGTCCTTATCGTAATTGTTCTTGAGCAAATTCACACCCACATCTTTGCCGAAAGTCATCTTCCCTGATTTTTTCAAGGGAATGCTCGCATCAGACATCACCACAAAAACTCCCCCTTCATTGAGGCTATTCTGTATACTATCAATTAGATCTGCCTTAGTGTTTTTCGAAATGGAATGCCCTTTACCATAGTTATATAACATAACGGATTTCCCATTGCTTGAGTTCGCAAGATAATCCCAAGATTTACTTTGAAAATTCAACACATCGTGCGCATTATTCACTGAAAAGACCCATTTGTTATGAGGTGCGCCTCCTGATACAATAGGGATATTTCCGAATCCTTGTTGCCATTTTGATTTTAATGCAGTGTCAAAATACTGAGGTTCATAATAGTACTCTAGCTCGGTCTGTGGCTTATAATCGACCTTCTTTGGCCTGACATCAGGAAAGGAAACCCTGCTTCCCTTCAATTGTTGACTTGCCAATCCCGTGAGCCTTAAATAAAAATCACTAGGCATCCCTTCATATGTTGCAAATATTCCCACTGGAGGGTTATTCGTACATTTAAAAATGGCAGTCCCCTCATCCACTTCATCAAACATGGCCACATAAATCATGGGAATATCATATCGCTTCAATTCTTTTATTTGCGTCCAGAAGAATTCACCTTGGAGGCGTGGTATTACATTCAATGGCGAGCCTGGCTTAAGATTGCTCCAGCTGAAACCAGGAAAAATTACGGGATAGTAATCCTTGCTATACTTCTTACAGATAGCTAGATCTTTTGGAATCATCTTCTTAAAAAAGTCCTTTACTCCTTGTGGCGACCTGTATCGCCCAACAGTCCATGGACTGACAATATCCACATATTGTTTAACCAGTCTCATTCGATCATCTTTCCAAGAGCTCCAGCTATTATCTGGAACACCAACCATAATGGTGCATGCACCATTCTCGGGAGATTTCAAAAACTTGAATAGTTTCTCCGTTGCCACTGGATCAAATGCTCTCGTTCGGTCAGCGTAGCCCCACAAGCTAACAACAGGGCCTCCTTTATGGTGAATATAGGCAGGACTTTTGCCAATATTCATTTCATTGTAAAGGATGCTCCAGTCTTTCATAATATTCTCAATATCATGCGCCCCAAAATGGACATCATACATTATGGCGTAAACACGACCATATCGATTTGCCCCCTCACGGACATGAGTCAGAACATTTAAATCTGTCTCTGAATGACCAAAAACACCTCTTCTGCTAAAAGATGCACCAAATCGCTGTTTAAATACTCCGTCAATTCCGTAGTCCTTCATCCACTTAAAATGCCTTAGGACTGTCCGTCGGTGATTGGTACTGAAAACATGAGCCATCGAACCATCTGAGTGCTTATAATTTGTGTTATAAAGCTCATCTTCCAGCATCTCCTTTGTTTCGGGCCAAAGGTCTACTGTGCACCTTGCAGGGTCACTGAGAACATTCCCCCAATGCCGACTGTCACCGTAACCATCATCTTTATGCTTAAACCAACCTTGGTAACCACACATGACTTTTTTGTATAATGTCTGGTTATCTTGTAGCACTTCACTTGGACCCTCATAGGGCTGCAAAGCTTCAGCAATGGTTAGCTTCCTGTTTTTGATTTCAGATAAATCGGTGCTGGCGATTTGTTTTTCTGGTTGTGAGCCAGGTGGTTTATCAATCACTTCCTCTATGATTTGGGTTGATGCAGGCACAATAGAAGGCTCTGCTAAAGTCTCACGAGATGTAGGTGTCTTGTTAAGTTGATCAGGGCGATTTGAAGATTCTCCAGGATTTACTATTGCGTTGCTAACTTCTTCAGCCTCTGGTTGATCCCAGTTAGTCACGTGTGCAACGTGCCGCAATCCAGAAACTTTATTGCTGAAATAATAGGCCATATATAGGCCTATGCTTACAGTAAGTGCTATGGCACCGAGAAGCACGTACTTCGTGACTTTCTTTTTCTTCTTCTTTTTATAACGCTGCTGAGCAGACGTATTATTTCTTTTATTTAAGCTTGGCCTTCTCTCTTTTGAAGTTGCCCTTTTACCTGATGCGTCAGTGTGCTCTCCATGAGACCGCGATATGATTGGCTCCACATCTGGCTGTCGACCAGCAGCAGACTGTTTGTTAATATCGGGTTGTCGACTGACAGCAGACTGCTTGCTTGCAGGAAGCTTTTTCGGGATAAGTTTTTTATTATTACAATGGGGGCAAAGAACTTTTCTGCCTGCCATCGAGGGTTTAACAGCTATCTTTGCCCCACAAGTGCATTTTAGTTTTATCACCATTCAATTATCCATGACTGATGAATAATTGAATAACTTACCTGCACCTTGTCTCACACCAACTGAGACACACTAATTTTTTGGGCGATTTGCTCGAAGCTATCTGCATAAAGATGACAGAGCTCTTTAGTTCCGCTAGATTCTATATTGCCACCTGTGATTCCAATTGTGACCAGGCCAGCTAGACGCACGGAACAAACTCCCGCGCCACTATCTTCAATCCCCACAACTTGCGATAGATCCTTAGGTTTTAGACCAAGTCCCACAAGAGCGACTTCCGAATAGAGCCATGGGTGAGGCTTGGGAGAAAGCTCCCCAAGTGTGCCAGATGCTCCCGCGCGCAAGGGGTAGCCTGCAGTAATAATGCTATCATAAAATTCGAGCGGATCACCCATACCCAAAGTCTCAAATCCATTTAATATTTCAGGCCATGCTTTTTCGTACAGTCCTGATGTCACAAGGCCTATCTTTATATCATTCGCTTTTAGGCCATGCAAGAAGTCCTTGATGCCAGGAGAAGGAGTAAATGCTCCCTTTCTGCCACGCCCAGCCATAATTTCGCTCATTTCATGGTGAGTGTGATGAAAATAAAAAGCGCGAGCTTCTTCGAGGCTTTTATCTGGGCAGTATTTAGCCACGCAGTGACTCAAATGCTCAGAAACACTATGCCCTGAAACATAGGGAATATCAGCTTCTTCCAATGAAAACCCCTTATTATCCAATAGGCTAGCAGTCGTCTTTTCTATGATCCATATCCAGAATTCTTCACTATGAATCGTAGTGCCATCAAGGTCCATTAAAACAGCCTTTGGTGGTTGCTCAGAAGAAAGCACTTTATTTTCTTCTACAGCAGGAACAGAATAATAGGCTGGGCATCCAAGTTCTGAGTTTACGAGAGCTAATGAATGATCGGAAAAATTGATAAATTCAACTTTTCCATCTCCTGTGGCACAAATTGACTGAACGTCGTTCTCTCCTTGAGAGAAGTTGCCATCAGATGAGGACAAGAGCAATTTCATGCCTGACTGATCAGTTATTTCACCAATTTTGGGAATTTGAGTAAGTTTCATAGTTTGTTGTTAAGGTTTAGCTACCACTTACGGTATACTCTATTGTCAATTTGATCATTTTCAAGAGTAATTATTTTAAATTTATGCTAGATTCAGTCATTAATATCTTAAATTTTAGAGACAGGAGCAAATTATGAAACTTTTTTATCAATTAAGAATACCATATACGGTATACAATATCGGTGATTTGATCATTTTAAAGAGCAAATATTTTAATTTTGCACTTGATCAAAAGGGCAAAACCATATATACCTATATAGGACTACTTGAAACATAGATACTATGCAAGCACATTTCATCCCCAACACACATCTAGACCGAGAATGGTCAGTAGACTTTCAACACAGTCGCAAAATGACCGTGGATTTTCTCGATAACCTCTTAGAAGTTATGGCTGCCATTCCAGAATACAGCTTTCTTCTCGATTCTCAAGCCATGCCTCTCGAGGATTACCTTGAAGTGAGACCTGAAAACAAAGAGGTCTTTTCTCAATATATCCAAGAAGGCCGACTAAGCGCAGGCCCTTGGTACACAGCTCTGGACATGAACTGTATTACAGGCGAATCCGTGGTGCGAAATATGCACTGGGGACACTTAAGCGTTGAGGAACTTGGCCCTGTTATGAAAGTGGGCTACACCCCTTTTGGCTGGGGTCAAGTCAGCCAATTACCCCAAATATATAAGGGTTTTGGCATAGAAATGGCCTTCTTCTACCGAGGAATCACTCAGGAGCAGGCCCCAAAATCTGAATTTGTATGGCGCGGCGCAGATAATACCGAAATTCTCACTTCTCGTTTTGGCAGCGGAGCTCGTTATAATTTTTATTTTGATGTCTGGCGCAAAGCCTTCTACACAGGAATGGACGAGCGCATTGGCCGCCGCTACCACTGGAAGCAAGATGGAATCCCCTTCAAACTCTGCGATGACGATCATCGCGCAAATCATGGCTACGTAATCCCAGAAAAAAAGCCCATACAGCAGGAAGTATTACGCAAAAGCTTCAGGGAGCTCATTCAAAAAGAAAAAGAAATTTTCGGCACCAACGAAATTGCACTTATGCACGGCATGGACACCTCAACTCCAGACCTGCGTGAAGCCGATATTTTACAGGCCTGCCAAGGGGAATTAGCAGAAGGAGAAAAACTCATTTATAGTTCTTTACCTCGCTACGCAGAAGCAGTCAGCAAATCAGTCGATTGGCCTGAATTGCCTCGCATTGAAGGCGAAGTTCGTCACGTCAAACTTAATGACTACGGCTTTTCTTATATTGCCAATGACATCATTTCAGCTCGAACTCGACAAAAAGCTCTAATGGCAGAAGCTGAAAATAAATTAATTCGCCAAGCCGAACCTCATGCTGTGATGGGCTGGCTTATGGGCGAAGAGTGGCCCTCTCCCTTCCTAGCAATTGCATGGAAACAATTCCTAAAATGTCTCCCTCACGATACCGTTGGCGGCTGCGGCATAGACGAATTAGAACTAGATGCCACTTCTCGCCTGCGTGATGTAAAATCCATGGCCAATATGATTTCTAGCGAAAGTCTACTCGCCGTACAAACAAAAATCGACACATCATCTTTTGGAGAAGACGCTTTAGTTCTCACGGCTTACAACACATGCCCTTATACTCGAACTCAGTGCGTTGAAGCCTATATCGATATTCCTCGTGAGATGAACCTGCAAGAAATGGCTGTCGTAGACCATAAAGGCAATCCAGTCAAATGCTCTTTCAAAGCCACCAATCATACCGACAAAGTATTCCGTGACCATAGCGACCTGGCCCTCATGTCCTACACAGATGAATACCTCGTATGCTTTGAAGCAAAAGATGTCCCAGCTATGGGCTATACCACTTACTCCATAAAAAGCACTCAGAGTGAGCCCAACACAAGTATTTGTCCAGGCGAATTTGTATTGGAAAATGGTAGCATCAAAGTCTCCGTCAACGAAGATGGAAGCGTGGATATACATAACAAACTTAACGGCGAAAACTTTACTGGACTCAATACTTTCGAAGATGTGGGAGAGGTTGGCCATGCATGGTCTCATATTAGCTCCCAAGGAGGCGCCGTAACATCTAAAGGACAAAAAGCGTCCATTCAATGGCTCGATTATTCAGACATCAGCCAAAGCATTGAAGTCAAACTGACTCTAACCATCCCACAAAAGACCCCCCTCGCAACGGATCATTTCGATTGGTTTCAAAGTCAGCGCCCTGAAGGCGAAACAGAGATGCCCATCAAGGTGGTTTATCAATTAAAAGAGCATTCAGAAGCCCTTAGTGTGAGTGTGAGTTTCGAAAATCGCTGTGAAAATCACCGTTTGCGAGCCGTATTTCCTTCTGATATTTCAGCTGATATGAGCTACGCCGAATCAATTTTCGATGTGGTTGAGCGCCATAATCGCAAATCAAAAGACAATCCGTACCACGAAGTTCCCTATCTTAATTACCCCTTTGTTCGCTTTGCAGGCCTCAAAACCAACAAGAGAAACCTGACCTTAATCTGCAGCGGACTCAAAGAGTACGAAGTTATGGACGATGAACGTCAGAGTCTAGCACTCACATTAATGCGAGCTTATACGAATAATCTCTGCACAGCTGGCGACTTCGACCTTGAACACCGCCCTGGCCCACTGGCTCAGTCCCAAGGCCAACACGATTTCAGCTACCAAATATACACCGGCCACACAGATAATAGCTTTAATAAATTGTATCAAATAGCTGATAATGAAAGCACGCCTTTATTGGTGACTGAGACAAAGTCTTCTGGGGGAAAATTACCACCAAGATGGTCATTTCTTGAACTTAGCAACCCTCACCTGATTCTGAGCGCCATTAAAAAAGCGGCCAAATCGGACGATTTAATTGTGAGGATTTTCAACAGCTCCAATGAGCCTCAACAAGGGGACTTGCTCATTCTAGGCCATGAAGTTAGCTCAGCCAGGTTCACCAATTTACATGAAGAACCCACCAGCGAATCCCCAGCAATCGTCAAATTAGGCGACGATTCAAAAATTAATTTAGCTTTAGAAGCAAAAAAGATTACCACTATTTCTCTCACCCTGTAAAATAAAAGAACTATGAGAATCATCAATGGAAAACGCGTAGAACTCCGTGAAGGTAAGCTTTGGATTAACGACCAACATACTTTTCTTAAAACGGGCAAACCTCTTTTAAACTACGGGGATAGCAACGATATAAAACGCTTGAAAGACAGCCTGGAAATTTTCCGCGATAAAGGCTACACAAATCTCGAGCTCAACTGCTACTGGCACCACATGGATCAAGACGGAGATGGGATTGTCGACGTTGATACAGCTCCCTTAATTGATCTTATTCAGTCCATTAATCAGACTGGAATGTTTTGCTCACTATCGGTAGAATCTTACGGGGTCGGCGGAGGACAAATCCCCAGTGGATTCTTCGCTAATAACGAAGGCGCTGTGGCAATCAATAGCCAAGGCAAGTCAATGGAAGATAATGAATATGGCTACAACACCATCGTCCCTTCCCTTTTCGACCAGCGTTATTTGGACACGACTCGTTCCTACATCCGTGATCTTGCGAGCAAAATTGACCCAAGCCTCATTCTTTGGTACGAAACAACAGTTGAGCCTCAGTACATTGGTAACGACAATATTGACTACAGCCCAGCAGCTCGCAAAGCATACACGGAGTGGGTGCAAAAAAATAATATGATCGATGCTCCTGCTTTCCCCGAGTCTTTTCCCGTACCTCAAAGCTTCATTACCAACCCTATCTGGAATGAATTTCGGGCCCAGTGGTTGGCAAATTGGATCAATGGCGATGCCAAAGCTTATAGAGAAGTCGCTGGCAGTGATGCCTGGATTGCTGCAGACTACCTCGATGCCGACGAGGACACTATGATGGCACGCTGTGGGTCCCCCGAAACCCTCCTTCGTCACCTCGACCAAATTGATATTATTCAGGTCAATTGGACTTGGGACAACACACTGCGATGCCCTAATCTTAAAGCTTATGAGCGCGTCAGAAAAGTCATGAAAGAAGAAGGGCGCGACTGGGCCATTACTGAGCATATGACCATCAACGGAACCGATTACTACCCCGAAGAAATGGATCAGCTCCTGCGTAATACTATCGCCAACAGCACTCACCTAGGCTGGGAATTTGTCGATATCATGAACGATTTAGATGACCCTGCCATAAAGCCGGGACTTGTAGAAGATGGCTCTTTCCGCCCTTCGCACTTCAGTGTTTATGATGCAGACTGGAAGCCCAAACCCTCCATGGCCATTGTAGATGATAACTGGGATCAATGGATGAGCATCATTAACAGTGTAAATGAGGCATCTCTCGCTTCTGCAGAGAGTTAAATGCCATTTATTGGCTCATCAAAATCATTAATCTTATTATCAAATCACTATTGACTAAACCTATACCATAAATAGTATATTATTAACCTTTTGAGAGGACATTATGGCGCAATTTAGCACCATCGACATTTTTATTATCGCCGGATACTTTTTGGCCACCCTAACTCTAGGGGTGATCATGACCAAGAAAGCTAGCACCAGCATGGACCACTATTTCCTCGGAGGTCGGTCCATCCCCTGGTATTTACTGGGGATTGCCGGCATGGCCAACTGGTTTGATTTAACGGGAACAATGATCATCACCTCTTTTCTCTACATGCTCGGCCCCCGTGGTTTATTTATTGAATTCCGTGGCGGAGCTGTGCTGGTCCTTGTCTTCTTAATCTCTTATACAGGGAAATGGCACCGGAGATCAGGCTGTATGACTGCCGCAGAGTGGACAACTTACCGCTTTGGCACCGGAGCCACCTCAAACTGGATGCGATTCCTCAAAGCTTTTATGACCATCGTCACAACAATAGGCATGTTGGCTTATTTAGTTCGTGGCACCAGTCTTTTTGTTGGCCTATTTGTGCCGTACCCTCCTATGATGGTCACAGCTTTTCTCATTGCTTTTTCAACGATTTACACCATGTTATCAGGTTTTTACGGCATCGTGCTTACCGATTTACTCCAAGGGGCAATCGTTCTTGTAGCTTGTGCCATCGTTTCCATTATGGCATACTCGGCCATTGAAAGCCCAGAGGCTCTTATTGCTGTCGCCGAATCAGTCACGGGTAACCCAGACTGGATTATGAGTGCTCCCCAATGGCATACACCCATGCCAGAAGGCTATAAAATGTATGAGTCACTTATTCTTTTTGCTGCCTTTTACTTACTGCGTAATATGCTATGTGGTCTAGGCACCGGGGATGAAAGTAAATATTTTGGCGCCAAAAGTGACCGTGAATGCTCCCTTCAATCCATGCTCCAAGGTGTCACGGTAGCTTTCCGCTGGCCTATGATGATGGGTTTTGCCGTACTTGGTCTTTTTCTTGTCTACGAACTCTTCCCCGACCAATCTTCCATTGCTGGAGTAACGGCTCTAATCAAACAGTTTCACCCCGATGTCACAGCCCCTTACTGGCATGACCTAACAAGTGATATCATCAACAAACCCAACACATTCAACCCAGAACTCATCAGTGGACTAAGCTCCATGCTTGGAGAATCATGGCAAGGCAAGCTTCCCTTGGTCGGCTTCCATGGCATTGTTAACCCAGAACAAGTTCTCCCTGCGGTCATGCTCAACTGCATCCCCGTTGGCTTAAGAGGCTTCATTATAGTCTCCATGCTTGCAGCCATGATGTCTACCCTGACAGGAGAAGTAAATAAGAGTGCCGCTCAATTCGTTAAAGATATCTACCGCGAATTTTTGCGAAAAACTGCTACCAACAAAGAGCTACTCATCGTTTCATACATCTCAACAGCAGTCATCGTTCTGGGCGGATTCTGCATGGGCGTCGCCGCAGATAGCATTAACAGTCTATGGGGCTGGATTATCATGAGTCTAACAGCTGGTGGCCTTGCTCCATACGTGCTTAGGTTGTACTGGTGGCGTTGTAATGCCTGGGGTATTGCTGGGGGTACTATTCTTGGAGGCATCGGAGCTGTCACACAACGCTTTGCGTACCCTGATATGAGCGAGCTCTATCAGTTTAGCATAATGACGGGACTTAGTTTCTTTGGCACAGTAGTTTTTTCACTCATCACAAAACCAACTCCCATGGATACTCTCGTGCATTTCTACCGCACTACGCGTCCTTTCGGCTTCTGGGGACCACTCAAAGCCAAGCTCACAAGCGAAGAACGAAAATCCTGGTCCAAAGAGCACTATAACGATATTATGTGTATACCCTTTCTACTCATAACTCAAGTAACAGCTTTCTTACTGCCAATGCAGGTCGTCATCCACTCTTGGAATTACTTTTTTATGACCCTACCCATTTTTGCCATTGGCATCGTAGGAGTTTATCATTATTGGTGGAAAAACCTTCCTCCAGCTAATAATCCTGGCACTGACTGTGCCTTTAATGATAAATAATAAGAGAAGCAAACTCCAAGCAACAAAGGAAGCATCCGACCACCCAGACCTTATCACAAGTGTATAAACCTTTATAAGAACTTAATGATGAAAACCGTATCCACTCCCCTCGCATTCGCACGTTTGGCAATTGCCAGCTTTCTAGCCCTGTCAATGAGCCTTTTCGCCTCAGCGGAACAAATAAACGCTCGTCCAGGCGAAGATCTCCAAGCTATTCTCGATGCAGGTCATGATCTCATTCTTGCGCCAAGTGAATTATACCCCATCAAACGGGCATTGAATTTCACCAAGCCCGGACAAAGAATAAGCACAGGTGGAGCCAGTAGAATATCAGAGTACGCCACATTAAGAGTCGAAGGTCGTAATAACTCTCAGCTTATTAGTGGATCTCACGTTTCAGACATCATTATCGAAAAGCTTATTCTAGATGGCAATAAGTATTCAGGGCCCACTGGAAACAAAATGGCTGTTTATCGCCCTCCTCTGGTTTTTCTTGGTGGCGATGGAGCTAAAAGGCAAGTTATCCGTCATTGTGTTTTAATGAATTCCAAAACATGGTCGACCCTCAAAGTACATGAAGGAGGAGAAGATATTCTCGTCGAAAGGAATCTTATTTTGGCTGCCGGTAGCGATGCTCGCGGCAATGGCGTCTCCGCCGGCGAGACCCCTTTTGCTTGGGGCGACGGTATATCGTGCGCCGCCACAAGAACGACAATTCACCATAATATCATCTTGGATCCCACTGATGTTGGTATTGTCCTTTTTGGAGCACCAGGCTCAGATGTTAAAGGAAATGTCATTGCCACTATTTCCCGTGAATCTCTTGGTGGCATTAATTTAGTCGATCCTCTTTATTATTATAAAATAGAAGATAAGGAGGAGACGGAAGAAGCGGGGGAGTCGGAAGTAGCGGAAGAAGCGGGTGAGACGGAAGTAGCCGAAGAAGCGGGGGAGTCGGAAGTAGCCGAAGAAGCGGAGGAGTCGGAAGTAGACGAAGAAGCGGAAATAGCGGAGCTAGATCGCTTCAATTACAATGGCCTCAATATTCATCACAATACCATCGATTGTTTTGGAGCTCGTATTCACATTGCCGTGCCTATGGGTTGCGGGCCCTGGGCTCCAGGAAAGAAAGATAACATCCTAGTAGGAGCTAGCTTATCTTACAATCATATCTCTGGTGGCGCTGGTGGCTACGGCTTTGTGGCTCACAATATTGATCAGTTTACACTTAAACACAACACCTCATCTGCTTCATACTCTGGACGAGGCGATGGCATTAGCAATCAATTACCCGAAGACCCTGGCCCCTTTTACTACACAAAAGGAAGCACAGGCTCAAGCCTTCTTCAACCGGAATTCAAAGAATCCAAAAGACATTTACTTCACTTGTTACGCTGTAATCATGGGCCAACAAACGAACGTGGTTTTCGCAACTACGCCTACGGAGAACAAGAAGTTGTCGCTGTCGTTGAAGCTGCGTACAATGAAATCCTAGGAGTTACTCCCAATAAATATCAGTTAACCGAAATGGTTCGCTGGCTCGAGAAAGAAAAAGTCAATGCTGATAGCGTGCGTCAAAAGTTATTAGCTTCAGAATCCTTCCGCAACAGAGTAGGGAATATTCCATCCGAAGATATGCACCGTTATCGTACCAGCCTCTGGCTTTCTCTTTTCGACCATGTAATCTCCACCAATATCACAAAGTTTAGCGCCAAAGAAGCTTATCACGGAGCCAAAGAGAGCTTGATTAACCCCACCATCAGGAATGCGACAATTGCGCCCACACTGAAACTCCTTAACTCATACAAAGAAACCGCCAAGCCTGTCATGGTAGACACTTCCACATTAGACGGAAAGGTTATTTGCGGTTATCAAGGTTGGTACCGCACACCAACCGATGGATCCGGTTTAGGTTGGGAGCATTATGAAACATACGATGAAGATTTTCATCCTGGCGAATGCGGGATAGACTACTGGCCCGCCACCGATGAAATGGATGAAGATGAAAAGTATGTAACTAAGTTTAAACATCATGATGAAACCCCCGCAGTCGTATTTTCATCGCAGAACCCTAAAACCGTCAACCGTCACTTTAAATGGATGGCACAATATGGCATAGACGGCGTCTTCCTACAACGCTTTGCCATAGATGTCGTTGGCTACCATCACCAATCTGACCTATTACTGCCCTCTAATAATGAAATATTAAAAAATGTGCAAATGGGCGCTCAAGCTCACGGTCGCTCCTTCGCCATTATGTATGACCTAACAGGCATGCCTAAAAATGACATGCAAAAAGTTATGGATGACTGGAAGATGCTTGTAGATCGCTTTGACCTTCTCAATGACTCAGCCTACCAAGGCCACAAAGGCAAACCTGTCGTAGCACTTTGGGGCGTTGGCTTTGATGATGGCCGAAAGTACACTCTTGAAGATGTTGACGGATTAATGGATTTTCTCAAAAATGACCCCAAATATGGAGGCTGCTCTGTCGTTCTCGGCATCCCAACATACTGGCGTAAAATGGAACGTGACAGCGTAAAAGATCCAGCATTCCACGAATTACTCAAAAAAGCTGATTTCATCCTCCCTTGGTCCATCGGTCGTTTTGGGGGTTCCGCAGCAGCCAAGCGTCACTCTAAAGAAATTTTCGCTCCTGATTTCAAGTGGTGCGAAGAAAACGGCGTCGGTTATATGCCCACTGCATTCCCTGGATTTAGCTGGGCCAATCGCTATGAAGCGAAAAAGGCTAAGTTTAATCATATCCCCCGTGAAGGAGGTCTTTTTCTCTGGAATCAATGCCTCGGAGCTGCCAAAGCTGGAGCCCAAACGGTCTACATTGCCATGTTCGATGAAATGGATGAAGGCACGCAGATCTTTAAGGTCGAGCAAAATATCCCAGCTGGAGAATCTCACTTCTTGTCATACGACCCCCTGCCCAGTGATTTCTACCTGCGCCTCACTGGAAAAGTAGGCGAAATGCTAAGAGGTGATATTCCTATGACTGATGATCTTCCTGATATTTTAGATTAATTGCATTCCTGACAAGGCTTGAGTCTTGTCAGGAGCTCTAAAAAGTTTCGTCTTATACTGAGAAATGCATTTGAGTGAGTTTTCAAAGCTCAGAAAACAGCCTCAGTGCTTAGCTTAATTATGTAGTAAGTTTAGAAAGATGAGGCGATCTAATGAGATCACCCACAATTTGTATAATCATGAGTGACACAACTAAATTTGGTCTATAATCCAAAAAAACAACTAAGTTGATCACCATGATTCGTCAAAAAAACATTCTTGAACTGCTAAAACTGCGTATAGCAAAAGGGGCCTACCAGCACACAGGTTTGCCCGCAGAAAGGGAGCTTGCCGACGAAATTGGCGTTGCCAGGATGACTGCGCGCAAAGCTTTGGCGAAGCTCGAAGCTGAAAAAGTCGTAAAACGACTCAGTACAGGCCGTCTTGAATTAACGAAAAAAATAACTCAGAAGAAGCAAATCGCCATATTGGTCCCATCACTGAGGTCTTATGGCATTGGCGCTTGGATTGATGATGCCGTCAAAGGGTCAGAAACTCTCGATGCATACCTGCGCCCGATTTACTACGACAGTTACGACGATCCCGTTTTAACAGATACATTTCAACGATCCAGTGGTGTTTTCTTTATACCTCGTGCTGAATCAACCCCACACTGGGTCACACGAGCTTTAACACGCCACCCTAAGGTTGTCGTTCTTGAAAATGATATGAGTGAACTCGGAGTTCCCTCCATCGACTTTTTTACACCAGCATCTATCCATATGCTCCTCAATCACCTTTTGCAATTAGGCCATGAAAGAATTGATTTAATTAACAATCAAGGACCTAGTCAGGGTATTTCCATGCGTATCGATCAATGGAAGGATTGGTGCGACCTTAATGAATCTGAAAGCTCACTCATTGACTTATACACGCCTGGCAACATTAAAACAAAAAGCCAAAAAAAGTCTTTGAAAAAGTATCTTTCTTCTGCTTCAAAAAGATCAAATGCCATCGTCTGCACCTCCCTTGAAACCGCTCTTATGTCTATTCGTATTGCGACGGATCTTGAACTTGTTATTGGCAAAGACATTTCCATCAGCCTAATGGATGGAGAAACGATGGCCCATTCCTTTACCCCCTCAATTACGTCTTTAGAACGTCCCAACTCATCGCGCCACCTTAAACGCTGTATGGAATGGATGCTAGACCCTAATGCAAAGTGGAAAGGTTCACTGATCATGGATACTCTAGGCGCAGAACTCTTTGTGGGAGAAAGCACAAACCCTGCTTAGAAGAATTTTGCTGTTGTTAAAACACGCATCTATCATTATTTGGATAATCATATTAAGATAATCATATTTGGATAATCAAATTAAGATAATCATATTTGGATAATCAAATTAAGATAATCAAATTAAGATAATCATAATAAGAAGTGGAGCAAACAGGTGTGGTATTGGCATAAAAAGGCAACTCATTCTAGCATCAACAACCCAGTCAACCTGAAAGCCTTCAGGCGACTGGGAATATAATTACACGACTAGAATCCCTTCAATAAACACCCTCCCCCTCCATTTGCATTCAGGGGAGTCACCTGCAAACCAGCATTTGGGTGATCTGCGGGAGCCTCAATGACAATTAAATCGTCTGCAGTAACTTTTAATTTTGAAAAGTCCTCAAGGTATTCACTGGAATTTGCCTCGGATGGATCCGATGAGTCAGCAGCTACAACTTTAAACATGACCAAATCGTCAGTGGCAAAAATCATATCGCTACTGCTGATAACGATCCTGTAATCTGAGAGCGTGGATTTGCTGCGCCCTTTCTCACTTACAAGCTTGGCTTTCTTCTTCGTAATTATCTTCACAGGCTCTGGCTTCCAGCTTCCGCTAAAAAAGTAAACATGATAATATGGATACTGATTAGCACTACTCACATCTTGGAAAGATAAAAGCAAGGTGTCATTCGTAGGGCGAGTGAGAGTAACTCCGTAGGGAGATCCTTCTTGAATCACTTCAACTTGATCGTCACCCACTTGCTGTAGGTAAGGAGAGTCATAGCCAAGTGAGAGCGTATAAGCTCCACTAAGGTAGGAGTCAGACAGAGAAACCGATTCTTCACCAAGCACCTGCTTGCTGTCATTGCTCAAACGGGAGCCTCCATCAAGAATTACGCCAAGATCCCAGACTAAATTACCCGATGCCTGAGAAAAACCACCTATTGCTTTATAATCAAGTTGTGAGCCTTTAATTTCTAATGCCTCAGCTCCAAATACTTCTATCTCAGTAGAAATAGTTTCAGTCTCAGACCCTGATGACTTTTTCATGACCGACAAGGTGACTAAGCCACTATACTTCAGGTCTTTGATTTTCACCTTAGCACTCAAATCATCCTCTGAGCGAATTAAATTAAATCGACCGCTCTGATCACTCAAGCTCCAAGAGATAACACTCGATTCCAAATCACCTTCTAATGTAAAGTC
>JADGBV010000299.1 GCA_015231345.1 Planctomycetota bacterium | reverse complement strand
TTTGTAGTTGTAGGGGGAGCTAACTGTAGAACTCCGACACTCTGTACAGAAAAAATACCAGATCTCTATTTTCTCGAATGTTGCACTTCTTGGGGCAGTTTGTCTACATCTGCCGCACAATTTGCCTCGAAAATCAGTTGGGGCAGTTTAGAGGTCTCTGAAGGCCTTGATCTCTACTGGTCGGCGCTCATGAGAAAAATGGAATAAAATTGTAAAAAGCATTGCTAAATGAATGAGTACGATATATTAAAAAAATATTTATATCGTTTAGTGAATACAAAATGAAAGAAAATCCAGAGTTTAAGGGTAAAGGAGGGGACTTTTTCGTTCTCTATCTCAAGAATATCCTGTTGACAATAGTTACTTTTGGCATATATAAATTTTGGGCTAAGGTAGAGACAATCAAATATTTATATCAAAATACATCTGTCTATAATGAATCATTTGACTATCATGGTACTGGAAAAGAGGCTTTTGTCGGATTTGTAAAAGGCATATTTATTATTGGAGGATTAGGGGCCGTTTGGTCTTTGATTAATTATGCTCTTACAGCTATTTTGGGAGAAAGTGGCTCCATTATTTCTGTTCTACTTCTATACATTGGCTTTATTTCCGCTCAGCCATTGCTGATTTTGGGATCTATGCGCTATCATTATTCTAGAACATCTTGGAGCCAAATACGATTTGGTTTTAAGGGTAATACAAAAGAATTCTATTTCCTCTTTATTAAAGGTGCAATTTTGACTGGCCTCACTTTTGGCATTTATGCACCATGGTTTTTCACCAACCTCAGTAAGTTCTACAGCAAGAGTACTCATATGGGGCAGAGGAATTTTAAATTCAATGGGCAAGGCGGCGATTATTTTGGAATTTTTGTTGGTGGTTACCTACTCACTCTTTTTACCTTTGGCATTTACTCCTTTTGGTGGAAGGCTTCCATGGAAAGATATTACTGGAATAACCTTGAATTCGGGCCTATTCGTTTCAAAAGTACCATTAGTGGTGGGCAGGTGTTTTTGAATGATATCACCGTACTCGCCATGATTATCTTTTCTTTGGGACTTGCTTTTTCTTGGGCATTAATTAAAACTATCAAACTATCTTTTGACAACCTTAGCCTTGAAGGTGACCCAAAACTCGAAGAGATTGTTGGCAGCCTGGATAGGGATGCTAGTTCTATTTCTGATGGTGTAGGGGAAGCTGCCGAAGCTCTCGAGCAAGTCGGCGAGATGTTTGCTTAATAATAAGTACGATACTTTTGAGATTTCTTGCCGTTATTATAACGGCATAAACCCCCTCCCTTTGGAGGGGGTTTTGTTTTTTGAATTGATGCGAGTGAGGATTGTTTTTCCAAATACTCCTTCAGACTTCGAGGAATTTCCTTTAGAAGGGTTTGGCTATGATGCCATAAAGAATTGGCGAATGAATGGTGAAGAAGTCACCTTCGGCCTTCAAGAAGAAAGGCCTGATTGTTTGATGCCAGTCTTTAAAATTTCACGAGGTCAAGAAACGGAAGACATAGCCGAGCGCATCAGCTCTGGCAGAGGCCATATGAGCTCACTCCTGCATTTTGATCAGAAGTGGTATGTTAAGGCTTTTCTGTTGATGGTCGCAATTGTTGTTTCTGCTTACTTCTTCTTGAATAGCCTTGATGTAGTCCATCCACTAGTGAGTTTAAAGGTGGATTCTCATGTGGGTGACTGGGTAGATGAGAGGTTAGAGAAAGAATACCAGGTATTGCCTTCAAATGGTATTAACCGGTTTTTAGAGAATTATACAAAAAGATTGTGGCCTGAGGGGTCACCTCGGGTTAATGAGGTGAAGATTAATATAATAGATCATCAGATGGTTAATGCTTTTGCTTTGCCTAATGGTTCTATCTATTTTTCTAGAGGACTATTGGAGCAGGCCCAGAGCCCGGAAGAAGTTTTGGGTGTTTTGGCTCATGAGATAGCACATGTTAGATTGCGTCATAGTATTCGTCAGCTAATAAAGTCTGTGGGAACTATTTTATTGGTGCGCACCCTGATCGGAGGCACTATTGAAGAAGCAGAGTTGGCTGAAGGATTGCTTGAAGTATCGGGAGGCTTGTTGGTGCTGAAGTATTCCCGAGAGCTTGAAAATGAAGCTGATCGAATGGCCATTGATCAGCTAAAAGATGCCGCTATCGACTTGGGTGGTCTAGCAGACTTTTTTCGGCGGCAGTATGAGGAATCAGAGCACGAAAAGGTTTTGGAGAAAGCTCTTTGGCTTAGCACTCACCCCAGTAGTCTTGAGAGAAGTGAATTGTTTCTGCTGGAGGCTAAAAGCCAAAATAAAGTTAAAAAAGTGAATTTAGAGGCAGAAGCCGCAAACTGGATCGACTTCTTGGCAGCCAATGGTCTGAAGTCAAATCAGGAACTCGAAGCTGATGCTAATGTGAAAGAGCCGTAATAGAAAATTTGAATGCTTATCCTCTTTTCTAGGATACCCATCTACGCTATTGCCTTTCAGATGAAACCCCTAAGTCTCTCTTCTTTTGTTCTTATAACTGCATATTTCCTCAGTACAACAGGACTTTTCGCGAATACAGCACCCTCCCGAACCCTTGAATTTGAAGTTTTAGGGGATAAATCACTCGCTCGCCTAGCTATGCCCTCTACTAAAGAGTCTATTTATCATAGCTTTGAACGCCTCGAGAATCTGCTAGGGCGAGATTTTTTCAAGCGCGCTTTTTCCTCATCGAATTTCAAAAATGCCTCTGAGCTCGCTCAACTTGAAGATTTTGACAATCAAAGTTTACCACTTATTAGCTCTGAAATGCGCGTTTTGTTTACAGAAGGCTTTCTAGAAAAGGAGAAGCCCTTTGCCAATGCTTTGGCCCAACTCAGCAGGCAGCTTCGAAAATTGAGTTCATCCAAGCGAGCTCGAGAAATCGAGCGGTGGCGGGGAATATTCTTAGAGAAAATGGAGGAGTATCTCCGTTATCTTGCTAGTATTAAGCCTCTGTGGAGAGCACACCTCAGCGAGACAGTGGTGTATGACTCAAATATCAATCGAATTCCTCATGATGATAGCCCTAGTGAGAACACGGGAAAAGACGACTTTCAAAGCCTGACCTCCCTGGCTCTCATGTATTCCCCTTGGAGAAATAACACGCAACGCCTGAAAAAAAGAAACCTACAACTACTTTCAGCTCTTTCGTATATGGGTCATAAAGAATATACGGAGAACGATATGCTCAGTGCACTTGTGGCTCCTCGATACGAGCACCACCTAGGGGGCATTATTCAGAAAATCAATGTGCAATATCAAGCGATGTATTTAGGTCTTTCTAAAGGGGCAGAAACTCGGGCTATAGAGGATTATTTTCATCAGCATACAGTTATTTTTGGAGCTGGTTTGGAGGACTCAGAGCCCCTTTTTGAGTGGATACAAAAATCAAAAATGTCTTTCTCCCTTTCCTTTGCAAAAAAGTTTCATTTTGATCAAGGGAGAAAAATGAACAACAACTTGCGAAAATTGGCTAGTATCTCGCAGGCATTGGAATATGGAAAAAAACATCCAAAACATATACTTATACGTATCGCAGCGGGGGATACTGATACGGAAGATAATGTTAACTTTAATTATACCGGACATGGGGTCTCAGTAGCGCACTCACATCGCCTTGTGCGGAAGTTATGGGGCCGAACGCTTCATCTTCACGAGAGGCTTTCCTATGATATGAAAATTTACCGAGAGTATTTAGGAGGAAACCAAAGTGAACGCTCTACTTCCTTTGGCTTAGGTGCTCGAATAGGATGGACTTCTGCATTTCAGAGTTATCTGCGCTGGTCCTATTCATTAAAAGAAAACTCAATAGATGTAGATCTTTTAGATTCCATCGGTTTTAAGGCTAAGCAGCACCGCCTGAGTTTCGGTTGCTCTTTTAACTTATAGCGCCATGATCAAATCCCCCCTTATACTTAGCCTCTTCGCTCTTCTCTGCGGAGTTTTGATCCTCGATGCCCAAGAGTCCCTTATAGTTACCGAGATTAGCGGTCAAATTCGTTATCGATTCCCGGGAAAGCCTAAAGTTTCATTCCTTAGGAAAAATATGGAAATCCCACCGGGAGGAAAGGTGAAAATGAGTGATGGATGTCATCTGAAGCTTCTCTCACCTTTGGGAGACATTCTTTCGTTTTCAAATAAAAGCTATTTCAGAGTTGGTGAAGCTGATTTTGCCAGTAAGGCGTCCAAGCTAAGTTTGCACCTTCACCGAGGGAAAGTCAATTGTAAAGTAAAAAAACTCGCTCCGGAGTCATATTTTATCATCAAAACCCCCTATGCAGTTACAGGAGTACGGGGGACCGACTTTGATGTTGAAGTGGGTGATAGCGATTTTACAGCCATTACAGTAAATGAGGGTGCAGTCGCCGTGGCTGAAATAGCTTCTATCACACAGCCAGTAGTAGTGACTCAAGGAGAAACTGCTACCGTCGCTGCTGCCGGAGGGATATCTGTGGGCATCGCCCCTGCTCAATCACCCTCAACTCAAAGTGAGCCGTCATTAACGGGGAGGGGCAGTGGATACACGACCACAGATTCTAGCAATTCAGCAACAGGAGTTGGGAGCAGCGATGGAGAAGATGGCGTTGATGAGTCTAACGATATTGAAAATAGTCCTGAGGATTATCTGCAGGGCTCCACAGAAGATTTTCTAATGAACGAAACAAAGCAAAAACAAAGCGAGATGCAACTGGAAAAATTAATCAATTTGCGCTTACGCATTAACGATAAGGACTGAGAATATGAAAAGGGCATCTCTTATTCTCGTACTATTTACTATACTTGCCATA
>JADGBV010000298.1 GCA_015231345.1 Planctomycetota bacterium | reverse complement strand
AGGGACATCTATTTCTAAGAGTGATGAAGTGTTTTCAGACTCACGAATAATCATGGCATCTGGCTCCCATTCACTGATCAATTGAACCAGAGGCTTCTTTTCCACAGGCATATAAGGCAGCTCTCGGAAAAAGTGCCAGGGCCCATGTACATTGGCGTACTCAGAAATCCCTCGCAATAACCCTCGCTCGTAATTGCGCCCTCCTTGAACCATTAAGGCGATTTTAAAATTCTGCACGGGATTTTCTTTCATAGATTATATAATGTGGATTCCATAATATGCCATTTTCGCACATTATGATGATTTTAAAGCACAATCTATTCTTTTTTTTTAGAAAACCAAGTATACCCTTTTAATATATCAGAACTTGAGTCGGAGCATAAGCGATGAAACGTAGACAACTCATTAAGAATTCAGTGTTATGGGGAACAGGGGCTTCCTTGCCTCTCTACTTGCCTGCCACAATATTTGGAGCCAACGCGCCATCGAGTTATCGTAGTTTTGGCTGTATAGGGACTGGCCGAATGGGAAGTGGAGATATGAAAAACCTGCTAAGTGACGGCCTAAAATACATAGCCGTGGTAGTGGCCGTTTGTGATGTCGATTTGAACAGAGCCAAAATAGCCGCCCAAAAAGTCAATAAATTCTACAAGGAGACTTTAAAGAAAGAGAACTGGAATTGCTCCATTTTTCAAGATCACCGCGAAATGCTGACCCTCGACTTGGATGGCGTCACCATTTCCACACCAGACCACAATCATGCCATCCCTGCCATCGACTCAGCCAATCGAGGGTGTGATATCTATCTCCAAAAACCCCTCACCTATAGTATCGATGAAGGTCAAGATTTAGTCAAAGCCGTCAGAAGAAACAAGGTGATCCTACAAACCGGCTCTCAACAACGCTCAAGTGGAAAATTCCGACTTGCTTGCCAAGCAGTCCGCAACGGACTCATCGGCAAACTGAAAAAAGTTGAGGTGACCCTTAGTTCAGACAAGGGAACAGCAGCGGGAGCTCCAACCCCTCCACCCGCCAACTTAAATTATGACATGTGGATGGGGCCCACAGCGGAAACCCCATACATCGAAAGCTGCGTTCATCCTCAGGGCTCTACAGACTCCCGGCCTGGCTGGTTGCAAATCGAAAAATATTGTCGCGGTATGATTACAGGCTGGGGGGCTCACATGTATGATATTGCCCAATGGGGCCTGGATCAGGATGACAGTGGCCCGGTAAGCGTGGACGCACGGGGAGAATTCCCCAAAAGAGGGTACTTTAATGTCCACACAAAATACAAAGGGACAGCCGAATACAGCAATGGTTTGGTTTTAGAGTCCCATACAGGCTCTAGTGGGGTCAAATTTCATGGTGAGGATGGCTGGATTTATGTCTCACGGAGAAGTCTTAATGCTCATGATCGTAATATTTTCAAGGAAAATGTTAGCAACCCACTGCCAACATTTAAAGGTGGTCATATGGCTAACTTTTTAGATGCCTGTCAAAAACGTATTGACCCTGTTTGCCCTGTGGAAGTGGGTCACCGTTCTAACAGTGTCTGTGTCATGCATCACATCAGCATGAAACTTCAGCGAAAACTCAAATGGGATCCCGTCAATGAACATTTTTTAGGTGACGACGAAGCTAATGCCATGCTGGGCTACTCACACCGATCACCTTATAACTACAAGTCATAAAAATGAGTGATCCTTTGGAGCGTGAACGGGCTCTTCTTAAGCAAGGAGAGACTCGCGGAGGCAAACATCGTTTTTTAGCCTATACTAAGCTGTCGGGTCCCGGCTGGCTGCAATCCGCCATTACCTTGGGAGGTGGCTCTTTAAGTACGAGTTTGTTTTTAGGTATTCTAGGGGGAACCTCACTTCTCTGGATTCAACCCATAGCCATGCTCCTGGGCATAGTGATGCTCTGTGCCATTTCTTATGTCACCCTTAGTACGGGTGAAAAGCCTTTCGCCTTAGTGAAACGACATTTCAACCCTGTGGTGGCATGGGGCTGGATTATCGCAACTCTTCTGGCCAATGTTATCTGGTCTTTACCTCAGTTTAGCCTAGGAACGGCAGCAGTTACGCAAAATCTATTCCCCGGAACGTCTCCAACCTTGGTTAGTATAGTCATGCTTATCATTAGCTTTGCGGTGGTTTGGTTCTACGAATCAGGATCCAGGGGTATACGATTATTTGAAAATATCCTTAAAGCTATTGTCGCTCTTATTGTCATCTCTTTCATTGGCGTTGTATTCAAAATGAGTTTCAGTTCCAATTCATTGGACTGGGGGCATATTTTTTCGGGATTCATTCCCAAGTTCTCACAACTCACCACACCTTCAGCCAGTTTCGCAGAAGCCCTGGCTGCTCTACCTGAAAAAAGCCTAAGGTTCTGGGAAAATGAGATCGTCACTCAACAACGGGGAGTTATTTTCTCGGGTGTAACCTATGCCGTTGGCATCAACATGACTTTCCTATTGCCCTGCTCACTTCTGGCCAAAGGCTGGGATAAGGATTTCCGTGGATTAGCCTGTTTCGATTTATCCACCAGCTTACTCATACCCTTCTTTCTAGCCACCAGTTGTATTGTTATAGCATCTGCTCATCAATTTCATGCTAAACCGGAAGCAGGGCTCATCACCGAAATCGATGCTTCCGGTCAAGTGGTCAAAATGGATCAGGACCAACCTGAGTCTCCTCTTAAGGGCAAATACCAACAACTTCTGGTAAAGAAATTAAACACTGAAAAAGGAGTATCCATACGAATCAATGAGCCCAAGGTAGAGACCACTATTGCCGCTCTTCCTTTAGCCGAAAAACGTTTAGCGGCCATGCTAGTAAAACGTGGCGCTTTAAGTCTTGCCTCCTCTCTGGAACCACTAATGGGAAAAACATTTTCCCATCTCGTTTTTGGTTTCGGTGTTTTTGCCATGACACTATCTTCTATTATAATATTAATGCTCATCAATGGATTTGTCCTTTGTGAAATGCTGGGTGTGGAAAAAGAAAGCATATGGCACCGTCTGGGTTGCCTGCTGCCAGGCATCGGTGTTCTAGGTCCTTTTATCTGGAAAAATGCTAGCTTTTGGGTGGTTGTCCCTACCTCCACCATAGGTTTATTAGCACTGCCTCTGGCCTACCTAAGCTTCTTTATTCTCTTTAATGACAAAAAACTTTTGAAAAAAGATCGTATAGAAGGCAAGCTTCGTCTGCTCTTAAACACGATTATGATATTAGCCATAGCCTTCGTGAGCTTTGGCTGTGTTTGGGCGGCTTATGATCTCGCAGGTGGGCTAAGTATAGTTGGAATTAGCCTCTTTATTCTTCTGACTGTCGTTGTAGGAGTCAAAAGAAAAAAAAGAACCTCCCAGCAAATAAAGGCCAGCCATGTCTGATCTACAATTAAAACCTGAAATCACAAGTTTAATCGGCGGTCTAGGCATGACTCGGGTCACCGTTTACGAAGACACTCAGGCTCCCGACGGTAAACACTCGGGTTGCCCCCATCTTCATGCCATTTCCAGCGAAGCTTATTATGTACTTCATGGCAAAGGCGAAGTTGAGCTTCACTCACTGAATGAAGGCTTCAGAACAGAAGCCCTCAAACCCGGGCAATACCTGCAATTCCCTTCCAACACACTTCATCGTATCATCAGCCATGGCGGTTTAGTCGTCTTAGGGCTAATGAGCAATGCTGGTCTTGCTGAGAACGGGGATGCACGTATCTACTTCGGTGAGGCTGCGGATAATGACCAAAAAAAGTATACCCGCAACAATAGTTTAGTAAAGCTAGGCCTTGAAGGTGCTCTTCAACGCAGGGACATTGCCGTTAGGGCTTACCTCAATTTACTAGACCTATGGCAGAATAACAGAGAAGCCTACTTTGAAGACCTGAAACGTTTCATTAACACACACCGTCACGCCGTGCACCAGCAAAAATCCAAACTGGAACCATACATTGATAACGGCCCATCTTCATGGGCACAAAGAACCCGAGAGTTACTGGATAACCCAGAAAGCCACCCCATGGACACCGTGATAAAAGACAATGAACACACTGACCCGCTATTGGGAATGTGTGGAACCCTTCAGCCCATCCGTACTACTTAACATCACCTAAGGAAACTCCATATGTTCAAGCAGGCCTCTTTTCTCACTTTCTTTTTGTCCATCTCCATCAGCTTATGCTCTGCTAAGCTCCCTCCCCTAGAGCATACTCAAGAATGGTTATCCAGAGTTGAAAATCTAGCTCCGGAAAAAGCTGATTTCAAGCCGCAGCAACCCCGCAAAGTATTGGTATTTTCGCTAATGACAGGTTTCAAGCACTGGGTGACCCCTTTCATGAAAGACATTGTTAAAACACTGGGGGATAAATCCGGTGCCTTTGAAACAACCTTCAGTGACAATATTGCCATGTTCGAGAAAGATAAACTGCAAATGTTCGATACAGTCATATTGAACAACACCTGCTCAAAAAGCCCTAAACGTCATCTTTTCTTTGATGCATTGGGAGACATGAAGAAGGCCAAAGAATTAGAGAATAATTTAATTTCATATATCGAAAACGGTGGTGGACTGGTGGGATTGCACGGTGCCATTGCCGTACTATCCGGTTCAGATGAGTTTGGTAAGGTTATTGGTGGCTCATTCCATTTTCACCCCAAACAGCAAGATGTGACTTGTAAGCTGGTCACCCCCTCTCATAAGTTACTTAAAAGTTTCAAAGGTAGTCCCCTCATACACCACGACGAGCCTTATATGTTTAAAGGCAGTTACGATCAATTTAACTTCCAACCCCTACTGGAATTGGATGCCGATAAATTAGACTGGGGACACA